>NZ_DAORXT010000098.1:0-10558 GCF_035371925.1 Acetivibrio sp.
ATGGGTTTCAGACGTTTTACTTTTTAATTTTTAGCAACTAACTGTCAAACTCCCGTATTTTTTTATATTAAATATTATGACTTTTTAAATTCCTTTTTTTCTAAAACCATTATTCCCCTTTCCCGTTTCATCGTAAAATTTTTAAATTTATATTGAAAAAACACTTCATTGAGTGTATAATATATTCATTGCAATATGGCCCATTGGTCAAGCGGCTAAGACGCCACCCTCTCAAGGTGGAAACAGGGGTTCGATTCCCCTATGGGTCACCAAAGTGATGAAATGACGGTTTTTTGTTTATAATAACAAAAACCGTCTTTAATTTTAACCATAAACAAGCAATAACTATAAAAATTTATAATGAGGTGAAATATGGATTATAAGAAGTTGGCGGATATGCTTTTTCCGAACATAACAAAGCCGGTATCCTATTATGAGGATACTGTATTTCCGAAAAGAAACTTAAGCGCCGGAGCAAAAGTTACCCGGTTGGCGCCGAGTCCGACAGGCTTTATTCATCTTGGCAATCTGTACGGAGCCTTTGTGGATGAACGTTTAGCCCATCAGAGCAACGGTGTGTTTATTCTTCGCATAGAGGACACCGATGACAAGAGAAAAGTTGAGGGTGCAGTGGAAACCATCATATCCTCTCTGGCATTCTTTGATCTCAAGTTTGATGAAGGAGCAGGCATCAACGGAGAAACAGGCAATTACGGTCCGTATTTTCAGAGCAACAGAGCTGAAATTTATCAAACTGTGGCCAAGCACTTGATTGAAATGGGCAGGGCTTATCCATGCTTCTGCTCCGAAGAAGAACTGGAGGAAATAAGAAAGCAGCAGTTAGCAGAAAACGTAAATACAGGATATTACGGCAAATGGGCTGTGCACAGGGATTTGACCCTGGAAGAGGTTCAAAAGCATCTGGAAAACAACGAAAGTTTCGTAATTCGTTTTAAATCCATGGGTACTCCGGAAGATACTTTTGAAATTGACGATGCTATAAGAGGCCGCCTTTCCATGCAGGCTAACTTCCAGGACATAGTGCTTTTGAAGGCTAACGGCATACCGACTTACCATTTTGCCCATGTGGTTGATGACCATTTGATGAGAGTTACCCATGTGGTAAGAGGAGAAGAATGGCTTTCAACCCTGCCGATTCATTATGAATTGTTTACAACATTGGGTTGGGATTTGCCGGTATACTGCCATACAGCTCATTTGATGAAAATAGACAATGGAGTAAAAAGAAAGCTTTCAAAAAGAAAGGATCCGGAATTGGGGTTGGAGTACTACATGCAATTGGGATATCATCCCGCAGCGGTAAGGGAATATCTTATGACAATATTAAACTCCAATTTTGAAGAGTGGAGAATTCAAAATCCGGACAGCAATATAGAGGATTTCCCTTTTTCTCTTGATAAAATGAGTAATTCCGGTGCTTTGTTTGACTTGGACAAACTCAATGATATAAGTAAAAATGTTCTGGCTAAAATTCCGGCAGAAGAAATTTATGATTTTCTGCTTAAATGGGCTAAGGAGTATAAAAAAGAAATCGTAAACCTCTTGGTAGAATATAAAGATTCGGTAATAAAGCTGCTGTCGGTTGGAAGAAACCTTGACAAACCGCGAAAAGATTTAATTTATTGCGAACAGATATTTGAGTTTATCAGCTATTTCTTTGATGAATATTTTACAATAGCCGATCAGTATCCCAAAAACATAAACGAAGAGGAAGCCAAAAAAATACTTAAGGCATACCTTGAAACATACAATCACAATGATGACCAAACCCAGTGGTTTGAAAAAATCAAGGTAATTGCGACAGAGAACGGTTATGCGGCAAAACCGAAGGACTTCAAGAAGAATCCCGATATGTACAAAGGACATGTGGGTGATGTAAGTACCGTTATAAGAATTGCCATAGTAGGCCGCAGCAGTTCCCCGGACCTTTGGGAGATACAGCAGATTATGGGTGAAGAGAAAGTAAGGCAAAGAGTTCAAAAATTGATATAAACAGTATTGTGAAAAAAGCGATGGATATTTGGTCCATCGCTTTTTTTTGATAACATTATGCGCAAAATGCCACCCCTCTTGTTTCCACTTTGCGGACTATTCCCTTTATTCTTGCTGCCGCATCCAGCAGAAATTGAGGATTGTGGGAGCCCTTTATCCCCTTTCCGCTTATATCCCGGTATTTTTGCAGCACATACAATCTTGCCCCGGCAATATCATTTGCTATTTCCAAAATATCATCCATATCAAGCCCGGGAGCGACAGTGGTACGAAACTCATAGTCTATTTTGCTGCTTTTTATAATCTCAATGCTTTTCTTAATTCTTTCAATATCCACCTTAGCGCAGCAAACTTCATTGTACTTGCCAAAAGGAGCTTTTACATCCATTGCAATATAATCCACCAGTCTTTTTCGGATAAGGTTTTCAATTGCTTGGGGATTGGTTCCGTTGGTATCCAGCTTTACCGCATATCCCAAGGATTTGACCTTTTCCATAAAGTCTTCCAAGTCTTCCTGGAGTGTAGGCTCCCCTCCGCTTACAACCACACCTTCTATAAATCCCTTTCTTTTTGTGAGCAACTTAAAAACCTCATCACTATCAATTAACTCCTCGCTGTTTCCGGAAATCAGCGTCCTGTTGTGGCAATAAAAGCAATTCATATTGCAACCCGGAGTAAAAACAATAGCTGCCAGTTTTCCCGGGAAATCCACAAAGGAGTTGTTATGTATACCTGCAATTCTCATGACACCTTCTCCGCCAGTCTAAATTTTTTCCTGCTAAAATACTCTTCCTTTTTACCAATATTATAGTTTGCCACCGGTCTCAAATACCCCGTTACCCTTGACCACACCTCTGTATCGCTGCCGCACTCGGGACAGCAGAAATGCTCACCCTTTATGTATCCATGGTCTTTGCAGATACTGAAAGTAGGAGTAATTGAGATATAGGGCATTTTATAATTCGTAAACACCTTTCTTATAAGGTTTTTGCATACATTTATATCCTCTATGCTTTCGCCCAGATAAAGGTGCTGAACCGTACCTCCGGTATAAAGGGACTGGAGTTCATCCTGAAGGTCCAAGGTTTCAAAAATATCATCCGTGTATTCTACAGGAAGCTGGGTTGAGTTGGTGTAATACGGGATATCATGTCCTGCCGTAATTATGTCAGGATATCTTTCCTTGTCAATTTTGGCAAGCCTGTAGGATGTTCCTTCTGCAGGAGTAGCTTCCAGATTGTAAAAATGTCCGGTTTCGTTTTGGAATTCCAATAAAACATCCCTCAAATAATGCATTATTTCAATAGCAAATTTCTGCCCTTCCTGAGTAGTTAGATCTTTTCCCATAAAGTTTATGAGTGCTTCATTCATTCCCACGATTCCAATGGTATTGAAGTGATTGAACCAGTATTGCCCCGTCCTTTGCTTAACGTTTCTAAGGTAGTGGGCGGAATAAGGATAGAGTCCTTTTTCCGTCTGCTGCTCAATTATTTTTCTCTTGATTTCCAGAGAAGTTTTGCCTATATTGGCTATTTTCCAAAGCCTTGCTTTAAATTCGCTTTCGGATTTGGAAAGATAACCGATTCTCGGAAGGTTGATTGTAAAAACTCCGATAGACCCGGTGAGAGGGTTGCTTCCAAAAAGCCCTCCTCCTCTTTTTCTCAATTCAGTAGTGTCAATTCTCAGCCTGCAACACATAGAGACAGCATCCTCCGGTGACAGGTCAGAGTTTACATAGTTTGCAAAATAGGGTATGCCGTATTTGCAGGTTATTTCCATAAATTTATCAACTACAAGACTATCCCAGTCAAAATCCCTTGTGATATTAATGGTTGGTATAGGGAAAGTAAACACTCTTCCCTTGGCATCGCCTTCTAACATTACATCACAAAAGGCCATATTAAACATATCCATCTCTTTCTGGAACTCTTTATAGGTTGCATCCATATATTTTCCGCCGATGATAACCGGCTCATCTTTTAAAGTGTTTGGAACTTTTATATCAAATGTAAGGTTTGAGAAAGGACATTGAAATCCTACTCTTGTGGGTACGTTTATGTTGAAAACAAACTCCTGAAGGCACTGTTTTACCTGTTCATACGTCATATTGTCATAACGTATGAACGGTGCGCAATATGTATCAAAACTGGACCAAGCCTGAGCCCCGGCAGTTTCTCCCTGGGTTGTAAAAGTGGAATTTACAATTTGCCCCAAAAATGATCTTAAGTGCTTTGCAGGCTTGCTTTCCACCTTGCCGTTAACACCGCCGAATCCGTCTAAAAGGAGCTGGCGCAAATCCCATCCTGCACAATATGGGCCGAAAAAGCCAAGGTCGTGTATATGGCAGTCTCCGTTCTCATGGGCCTCCCTTACTTCGGCAGGATAAATTTCATGGAGCCAGTATTTTTTTGTAAAAGTCTCTCTCACATAATTGTTAAGGCCGTTTACACTTTTTTGAGTGTTGGCATTCTCCTGAATATGCCAATCCTTGTCTCCAAGGTAGTCGGAAAACATATTAATAGTGGCCCCCACCAAGGCATTTAAATCCCTGGCACTTTTTCTCTTCTCACGGTACAATATATAAGCCTTTGCAGTTTTGGCATGACCGTTTTCAATCAATACCTTTTCTACGATGTCTTGGATATCCTCCACACCGGGTATCCTGTTTTCAAACTTTTTGTTAAGTATTTCATTTACCTGGCGGCAAAGCTCTTCAGCACGGCCAAAATCGCTTCCTCCGCACGCAGTGGCAGCTTTAAAAATCGCCCAAGTTATTTTTTCCGGCTGGTACTTCTCAACTCTTCCATCCCTTTTTGAAATTTTCGTAACCATTATGACATCTCCCATCTGATTTTTTTCACAGAAACAGAAATGCTCTGTATGCAGAACAAATTGATACTCCCTGAAAAAATGAAAAAACATAGTTTCTAGAAAAAATGTGATCTATTTATATGGACATGAGGACTGAAACAACCTCTAAATTGAAAAGCTTAAGGTTGTCTGAGAAAAACCCAAGGTATCCACACCTCCCTATCCTCCGTAGAGCAATGGTGTTTTGAACTTATAGGCAGGTTTTCTGACTTAGAATCATCGACGTTTCAAGCCTTCCCAAATTATCATTCAGTGGCATAAAATTGAAGCGTCTCCTCATTACAGCGGCGGGACCGTGCAGGATTCTCACCTGCTTCCCTTTTAACCTGAGCTAAACAATAGCCCCGGCACCTATACCGTTTTCAATATGTTGTTATGGTTAATTATACCATGCACTATATATAGTGTCAATATCATTTTTGAATTTCCGGACTATTATTTTTAATTATTTTATAAAGAACTGATATTCTTAAATCCCTGCAAGCCTGGATGCAAGCTTTACTGCAGCATAAGCATCCTCCGAATATCCGTCCGCGCCGATTTCTTTTGCATAATCGGCATTTACTACCGCTCCGCCAATCATTATCTTGGTGTCAAGTCCTTCTTTTCTAACAAGGTTCACAACTTCCCTCATTTCAAGCATCGTTGTGGTCATAAGAGCTGAAAGACCGATTATCGGTGCCTTTGTCTCCTTCACCTTTTTTACTATTTCTTCGGCGCTTACGTCCTTTCCGAGGTCATATACTTCAAAACCGTAGTTTCTAAGCATCAATCCCACTATATTCTTCCCTATGTCGTGTATGTCTCCCTTTACGGTGGCAAGTACTACTCCCACCTTGCTGCCTTTTTTGTCTTCCGATTCCTTCTTTAGAAGAGGCTCTAAAATTCCAAAGGCTTCTTTCATTGTCTCCGCACTTTGAATAAGCTGGGGCAGAAAATATTCTTTTCTGTCGTAAAGGTCGCCTACATGGGTTATGGCAGGGATAAGATATTTATCCACTATTACCGAAGGCTCTGTCCCGTCATTTAATGCATTATCGATATACTTTCGAATATTCTCCCTGTCACCCTTTACCACGGCATCATACACTTTTTCAACAGAGCTTGCCGTATCTTTTTTCTCCGAAACCTCCGGCATGCCACTCTTTAAAGCAGCAAAATGCTCAATATATCTCTTGCTGTTCTTATCTTTGGCCTTCAATACATCCGAAGCCATTTTTATGCTCATAAGCGTATCACTGGACGGGTTTAATATGGCCATGGTAAGTCCGTATCCGATTGCCATGGCAAGAAAAGCCGAGTTGATCCATGCTCTTTCGGGCATTCCGAAAGATACATTTGAAAGGCCCACTATTGTTCCGCAACCAAAACTGTCGGTACACCATTTTATAACTTTTAATGTCTCAAGAGCCGCCTCTTGATCGGCCGATACAGTCATAACAAGTCCGTCCACTATGACATCCTTTTTCATATATCCCAACTTTGACGCTTGATTAAAGACTTCTTCCACTATACGGCACCTTTCCTCGGCACTTTTAGGCACTCCGGCATCACTCAAAGGCAGGATTATAAATGCCGCACCGTATTTTGCCGCAATCGGAAGAAGCTTCTCAATTTTGGCCTTTTCTGCCGAGATAGAGTTTATAAGGGCACGGCCGGGATAAATCCTAAGAGCTGCCTCCAGAACCTCAGGTGAAGAAGAATCCAGGCAGAGAGGAGCGTCGGAGATGGAGGACAAAAGCTCCACCACCTTTATCATTGTCTCTTTTTCATCTATTCCGGGCATACCCACATTAACATCCAGTATGTTGGCTCCTTTTTCCACCTGCTCTATGGCAAATTGCCTTACCAAAGATGTCATGCCCTGCCTCAATTCCTCCTGCAGTTTCTTTTTTCCCGTTGGATTAATTCTCTCTCCCACCACTACCACAGGTTCGTTGGCATCAACAAAAACCGTCCTTCTTGCGGAGGCCAAGGCACAAATCTCTTTAGGCTGTGGAGGTATAGGACTTAACCCCTCCATATTTTTTCGAATCTCTCCAATGTAAAGCGGAGATGTACCGCAGCAGCCACCTAAAAGATTTACCCCCGCTTCTATGAATTCCCCGATGTAGCTTCCAAACTCTTCTGCTCCCATGTCAAACCGGGTTTTACCGTCAATCAGTCTTGGAAGACCTGCGTTTGGCTTGGCAAGCAGAGGCACTTTTGCATAGGGTTTCATGGCCCTGATTATTTTTATCATATCTTGAGGTCCTGTGGAGCAATTACATCCAACGGCATCCGCACCAAAGCTTTGCAAAATGATTAGAGCCGACACAGGATCGGTTCCTGTAAGGGTCCTTCCGCTTTCGTCAAAGGTCATGCTCACGCACACAGGAAGGTCACAGCTTTCCTTTACGGCAAGCAAAGCAGCCCTTGCTTCCTGTATGTCCATCATGGTTTCTATTACAAAAAAGTCCACACCGCCTTCCAAAAGGCCTTTTACTTGTTCCTTGTAAATATCCACTGCTTCTTCAAAGGGCATGTCTCCAAAAGGTTTTACGAATTTTCCGGTAGGCGCAAGGTCCCCGGCAACAAAGCCATTTTCACCAACAGCCTTTTTTGAAAGCTGTGCCAGTTTTCTGTTTATTTCAACCACCTTGTCACCCAATCCAAATTCGGAGAGTTTTATTCTGTTGCCTCCAAAGGTACAGGTATAGACAGCATTTGACCCTGCGTTTATGTAATCTTTTTGAATATCCAAAATCACATCCGGATTTTCAATTACCCACATCTCCGGGCATACCCCGCTGGGCATTCCTCTCTTTTGAAGCTCGGTACCTGTGGCACCGTCAAGAACCAGTATGTTTTTATTTAAATAATCCAAAAAATCTTTTTTATTCATTCCAACCAACCCCTTCCACACCTGCTATAGCAATGACCGATTTTTCGGGCACCAGCATAAATCTTTCCGTGATACTGATTCCAAGTCTTTCTAAATTCAACGTATCAAAAATCAATTTCTGATTCGACAAAGGAAGGTCTCCATAACCGGGACTGTATCTCATTTTGGTAAGCTTCTTTCCTTCTCTCCTTATCATTCTGTTAATGAAATCAACCATCCAGTCAAGAGCGGCATCTGCCGTTTCAGAAGCCACAGCATCTAGAATTACAGCAAAAGCACCATCTTTATTTATCTCATCCACTATCCTGTCCACAATTTCCTTTCCCACCGTAGCTGCCATCAAGACAACATCCATACTGCCAGAAAGAAGTTTTGACAGGCTTTTGCTCTTTAAAATCACACCATTTTCAAGTTCAACGAATTCTTCATCCCTTTTTGTTATCTTAAATGTTCCGAATACTCCCTTTGTGTTGCACAGCATCAAGCCCTTGTTTATATTTTCCGCAAGTTTTTTTTTATAATTGTCATCCAATATCGTTGTGGTTTTCCTATAGCCCAGTCTTGTAAGAATCATTCCGTTATCAGGCACTGCCGGAATGTGCTCAAAGAATTTAAGACCTGTGTGTTTCTCCATAAATACTCACCGTATAATTGCAATAGTATAATAATTATATATTATGAGAAAAAAAAATCAACCATAAATGAGCCGATTTTACTTTTTAGCATTCAATACTTTCTTTTTTGGCTTAAAGCTCGCAACAGCAAGGCTTACAAGAAGTACAACTCCTCCATATCCTACAATAGGATAAAGATATTTTACCATATTGGAAAACCCCAGCTGACTTGCTGCCAATGCCAAAAGGGTTGCTCCGATTATATAAAACTTCGCTTTATTTTCATTTATGTCTGTAATCCTCGCAGAAAATCCATATAAGCTTCCAACAGCTGTGGTATATATTTCTCCGATAAGCACTAACGCATATATAATTTGCAATACATAGGACAGGCTTCCGGCAAGATAAATCATAGGAATCTCCATATTCCGGACGATTTCAATGTTTCGTTCCATGGCAAAATAAATGGCTATTGCCGAGCCTCCAAGCCCAATTCCTCCAAGTATTGCCCCATTTCTAAGAGCACTCTCATTCTTTGCCTGCACTCCTAAAGGACCCAATACCGAAATGGCCAGCACCATGTTGTACGAAACATAGAGAATGGCAGCCCAAAGCCAGTTGCTAATCAGTCCGTTTGCTGACGTTGGCACCGTTGCTGCAACAAGTTCATAACTCCTTGACTGAGGCGTTACAAGGATAATTGATGCCAGGCTGATACCCACCGCTGAAGTAATCAAAAAGGGAACCACTGCGCTGATGGAGTTTATTACCCCTTTGATTCCCGTAAGTACGGTCAATGCTGTAAAAGCAGCCATAAATATATTCCCCCAAAGGGGATTAATACCAAACTGTTGTTTTACCAAGGCACCTGATCCTGCAATCATTGCAGTAAGAGCACCAAACAGGAAAAAAGTAATCAGCCAGTCTGTTAAAGTGCCTAAAAACCTTCCGCCGGAATGCTTGATTATCTGAAGGTGAGATTCTGCCCCAAGACTTCTTCCTATTCCCATGATAATATAGCCGAATACCATAAACAAAGCTGTAACAACAAGCAATCCCCAAAGCCCTTTTAAACCGAAAACCGCAAAAAATTGAAGCATTTCCTGCCCGGATGCAAATCCCGCTCCCACCACAGTTCCTATATATGTTGCTGCAACTTTAAAGGTTGATATTCTATTATTATCCATCCCTTTTCATCTCCTTTGCCTGCCAACTTAAAAAAAACTTCAATATTTAATTTGCCCTTTATAAAACTTCTTATAGTATGTAATAAATACTATGGCACCTATAATGGAGCAAATAAAACCGGCTTATATTGATAAATTTTTTTGAATATTTTATTTGATTTAAAAGAAACTAATAGTGAAATACAAATGAGAGGAGTGTTTTATATGTCTCAAATTAACCAATTGGAGCTTCAGAATTTAAGACACCTTATTTATTCTCATGAAACTTCGGCAAAAAAATTGGAAGCTTATGCACAGCAGGCTACAGACCCGCAGGTAAAACAAATGTTCCAAAAATCCGCTCAGGATGCAAGAAACACCAAACAGCAATTAATGTCATTCTTAAACTAAAGGAGGTAAATAACAATGCAGGACAAAGAAATGGTGAATGACGTCTTGTCACAGATAAACAGCAGCCTTACAGGTTATGCAAACTTTATTTCACAATCTTCCAATCCGCAGTTGAGACAGACTTTACAGCAAATAAGAAACAGCTGCGAAACTTTTCAGTACGACCTCTACAAACTGGCAGAGCAAAAGGGATATTATCATGCAGCTGAAATGGCAGACCAGAGCGATATTTCACAGGTAAAATCCCAGTTTTTATAATACGCAACAATAAACAGCGACCGATTATATCTTCTTTAATCAAAAACGGCTTCACTTAGTTTTGAAGCCGTTTTTGCATATATTCATCATTAGTATTATAATTACCACATACCAATGCCCATTATAAATTGATCGTACAATTCCCTGACTCTGTCATATACCATACTGTCCGAATCCTTTTTATCATTCAAAAAATGTGTCAGGTCCATAAGTCCGTTTATCCTAGTATCGTAGCCGTTTTCTTTCAATACATCATTAATCTGCTCGAAAATTTCTCTTTCACTCATTTTATTACCTCCCTAATATTTCTTCATTTTTCTCTCGTTTTCTCACTCAATCAT
>NZ_DAORXT010000099.1:0-10525 GCF_035371925.1 Acetivibrio sp.
ATTGGGTCAAATCTTAACCGGCGATTTTAGGTCAAAAATATTCCGGCGTTGACAATACTTATATACCCTTCCATTCATTTCATTACGCACTATTCGGAATTTCCAAATAATTGTATCTTCATCTAACTATTTTATCACACAATGTGTACATTAAAACGGATAGTTAAATAATATGATTTTCCAGACCACTTTGCAGCATCTCCCTATATTTTTCTATAACTCCATCCGGCGACAATATCTTCACCTTATTCCCAAACTGGAACACCCAGGCCAGGAAAGTAGAGCTCACGGCCACATTGATTCTCACATTAAAATGGTTTTCATCGGCTTTCTCTAAGGATATATCCTTACCAAAGCGGTCAATCACAACATTCACAAGGGAATTGTCAAACTGAAGTTTCACCGTTTCTTCCTCGCCTCCGAACATATTGAATACCTTTTTCGAATACTCGGCGATATCCAGGCTTTTTTCACCAATTATTTCCGACAAATCCCGGCGAGGTTCTTTCAGGAGCTTTATTTCGGTCATCCTGTCAACTCTGAAATATGTCAGATCCGGATTCTTGGGGTAATGAGAGATTAAATAGTAGTTTTCATCCACCCAGGAAAGTGCATAAGGACTCACAATATAGGCTTGCCCGGAATTCCGGAATTGTTTCTTTTTTTCAATGTTATACTCAAAATATTTAAAGGATATCTGGCAATTTTCAGATATTGCAGTATGCAGGGTATCAACATTGCAGTAAATGAGTTCATTCATGGTCTTGACTCTATTGGCAACGTATACCTGTCTCTGAAGCTTTTTGGCCTGATGTATGCTTGTAAGGCTTTCAATTTTCTTTATCAGGTCGTTACTCTTTTTATGAGTAATGAATTTTGATGACTGGACGATATCAACCAGGAGCTTTAGCTCCGGCAGTTCAAAAAGCCGGTTTGCCACAAAATAGTCAGTAGTTTTTGTCTTCCGGGTGGCAATGTCAATGCCATACCGGCGCAGAGCTTCGATATCGTCATAGATGGATTTACGCTCAGCTGTAATACCATAGCGCTCAAGCTCTGCAATCATCTGATTGAGGGTTATACTATTCTCTTCATCGGTCTTCTCAAGAAGGATTTTCATAAGGTAGAGTATTTTCAGTTTTTGGTTTGAACTTTTTGCCATATGTATACCTCAAATTTTAGAATCTTTACAGCTGTTTGCAAAACATTTTATTCGTCTGATTTTTCTGCATAAACCATCTGCATCGCCAGTCCCCGACTATCCAGTGCTGGTTTCTCCGGTATAGACCTGAAACCGTTTTTTAATCCCAACATACCCGTTACTGCCAGGCAAAGCGCATCAATACAGTCTTCCTTTATTTTGCCAAGTTTCGGGTGTTCCGATATATAATCCGTAAGTTCGGAGGTATGATCATAATATAGTGTTATATAATTCTTTATTCATCTTGATCAAAGTCAATTTCCGATTCATCGTCAACGATAATCTCAGCACCCAATTTCAAATATTCCTCTATAGATTCTTCAAGGTCAAAAAGTTCCATTTCTGTTTCTCTATAACCACTAACCTCAATTAACCAGTCCGGTTCGGAAAAACTATCACCTCCCACTGCACAATCATAGACACTACCGCCCTTTGATATTTCAAATGAAGAGTCTGAAATTCTAAATGTAATATATCTCATTTCTTCAAATACATCTGTACCAGATCGATAAATAATACCAAACTCACAGCATGCTCCAACGGTAATTAAAGGTAATCTTTCAAGGGCATAAAGCGCATTCCCAAGTCCAATAACCTGCTTTGGTGTAATAAGAGGACTCTTTAAAAAACGTCGGACAGTGTTTCGTGCAATTTCAATTGCATAATAGTCATCATCAAATAAATCAAATCTCTCCATATAATAAAATCCTCTGCCTTTATAACTTTTTTAACAAATAAATGTTTTGTCTTGTCTGAGGTATTATTCCTCAACAACTTCAATATTCACCTTTGCATACTCTCTATCCATCTTATGGAGTTCATCCCTAACCCGCTGTCTTAGCTCTACAGCCGGTTTTACACAATACTTTATAAAATCCGCATTTGTAACTTGTAAGTCTGGAAACAATACCTTAAGATAAGCTGTTGCCAAACGCACTATTGCTTTCCTGTCTCTCAGGTCATTACAGTTTTGCAGTCTCATATTTAAATTTACATAATCGGTATACTGCGGCTCATTTCTAAGATTATGAAGCACTTCTGAGAAGAAATCGCCCTTAAAACCAAGGTACTTTGAGGGAGTATCCTTTGATATTCTTGGCATAAGCCAACCAGCAATGATACCATGCAACCTATCAATAAACGCAGTTTCCTGAAGAAAGTTGGGTATTTCCCGGAATAAACCCTCATCTTTATATACAGGCTGATGGTTTTCATCCAATGTAATGTTTCCAAGCATAACAAATCCGGCTTCAGCACTTGCTTCCGTATTACCCCGGCTAAATCTGCCGGACTCCAGATACACCTTCAGACCGGCAACCAGTTCACCTGTTGAATCTCCCTGAATACTTTGGACCTCATCCAGTACAACAACATCATACCTAGTTACAAGTCCGGGAGTATTGTTTCCGTTGTGATGGAACATAACTGCAGGAGAAACCTTGCCGCCGCCAATAACTCTTGCATACCTTGATATATTGCTGTATACAAAGGATTTTCCTGTCCCCTTGGGTGCAAGTTCAATAAGGTTAATCCTCGGCTCAACCATTGGAAGAATTCTGGTAATAAGTACATTTTTCTGTTCTTCGTTATAAATTGTCGGATTAAACCCCATGCTCGATATAATAAGATCTATCCATTCCTCTGTAGTAAAGTTCGATCTGCATTCCTTATAATATTCAATATCAATGCTTCCTACCTGAAACGGCTTGAAATTGCGCATCCACAGCTGTCCCTTTTCATTTGGCGACGCCGGAGGGACATAAAAAAGGTCGGCAACACCCCAAACCCCACTGGTAAGAAGCAAGTTGTTTTTTTCCACAATATCGTCGCTGATAAATGCGTCATTCATATCCAGGAAAGGAATTTTCAACGTTCTCTTGCCTGTTTTAAGATTCACTGAAACGCTGTAATCGTCCAGCAGCTTAACATTTTCCATATTAAGCAGTCTGTTTTTAACTTCTTCCTTTTGTCCTTTCTGAGGAAGATACCTGTTAACAAATTCAGATATCTTATTCCTGGACTCTTCGGTAAGCTCACCGTCCTCCAAAAAATTATAAAGAATCCATTCTCCAACATATGCAGGAATGGCCCTGGAGGAGAACCCTGCCTTATGTATCAAGCTTTTATTTATTACAACGTCACCATAGCAGTCATACGCTTTTTGTTCAAACTGCAACATGCTCCATACCTCACTTAAAAAATATCATCAAAGTTCGCTATATTTTGTTGAACACTCTTAACAATAATCGGGAGCTTATATTCATGTTCGTATTCTTTTCCGAGAAACTTATACGTCACTTTCAGCAGCAATTCTTCATTCCCTTCATTTTTAACAAAACGAATATTATCCATATATACTTTAGACACCGAAAGTTCATCAAATTTCTCATATTTCACACTTTTAGAATCTGACCTGACATTAGAATTCAATATGCTTATTTCAACATCTTGCACAGCGTATTCATTCGGATTCTTAATAATCATCTGAATTTTTGATTTTACAGACAACCTGAATTCATTGGATACCAGGGTAATGATCAAAGCCTCTTCTTTAACATCCACCCTTTCAAATCTAATAAAAGGCACAATCTGCTCCTCAGGAGTTATTCCGCCATGAACATAAAAACTTTCATCTGTTTCCTTAAAGCGATAATACTTTTTTGCAATCAGGTAATTCTCCTTCGTTCCAAATCTATTCCTGTCAATAACGTAACAATAGCGGTCAATATTGCTGTGCAGCTTACTCATATCCTCATCTGCAACGTAAACATACCTGTGATCCGATTTTTCTACACGACCCTTATAATACGCCTGATCAATCAGATTTTCCTGGCTGCTCAATATGCTAGTACTTCCATGATCGGACATTACATACACTTTCAGTTTATTTTCATACCCGATTCTTTTGGCAAAAGCGAGAATCTCCCGACTCAAAGCATTAAGTTCATTTTTTATTTTTGATCTCATTGATAATGCAGATTCCTTTTGCCCTTTATGCAGTATATCGTCAATTTCAAGGTAATTTAGTATTAATACGTCCTCGTCCTTTTTATCAATTTTTGACAACTCGCTTATATTTTCAAGATATCGCATGCTAAGGCCAAGCATACCCGCCCACTTCTTAACTTCCTGCTTATAGCTGATATTTTTCGCATTGCTGTACGGTTCACCTGTAAACAAGCTTCCTTTTGACACCTCGGTTACAGTTGGAAGCATTGCAAGTAATGGTTTCTCACTTGTCGAACTGAAACCCTGCTTTAAAAAGTAATCTTTTAAAAGTTTTGAATATTTATAATTAAAATTATCAATAATTATAACCAGAGAAAGTTCGTTATTCGCCAGCTCACTGCTAAGCATGGAAAACGCTCTATAAACCAGGTACTCTCCGGAAGAAATCAGCCTGGCATAATTATTATATACCCAGTCTCCATATAATACGGAATAACTGTTTATTTCTTCATCGTTTTTAACATTATCCTCCATCCAGAACCGATAAGGCAAATACTCATTTCTTGCCCATTCCAGCCAATCTTTTATATCAAAAGATGCTTGCGGCCTGCTTGGTCTTGCAGGAGGAATAATCCTATCCAATTTCTCGTCATAATCCGTTATTATGTGTTCAAGGTGTTTGAACTTATCTTTAGCTTGTTTTATAATCTGTTGGTCAACAACCCCGGTATTATTCTCCAAAACTTTCAATATAAAATAATATTCTTCGATAAAACGTCCCGAAACCATTTCTATGTACTTTCTAATATCCTCGTTTTCAAGGAAGTCTTTATCGAGAGTATTCAAATAAATTTCAATTTCCTTTCGAAGCTTCGAATAGTCCAATGATTCATCATAGTAGTCTTCATCTTTAAATTTAACCTTGCTGAAGTCGTAAGCATTGCTGCCTGCAATACTGCAAGCAATGTCTATCGGATATCCGGCAACCAGTAAGTATTTACATAAGTCATCATACAGTTTTGAAGGATTCGCATAAAAACTGTCTATAATATTTGCAGTCCAGCTTTCTGCCGCATTCCTTTTCCATTGACCAACTCTCCGCCTGAAAACCTTGTTCACCAATTGAATGGAAAGACTCTTCTTCATTTTTTCAAAATCTATAGAAGACAATATATTTACAAGGTCGTTTACCGGAAACCTTTCGAAGACAAGAAGACTTGAGAAATAATTTGCCATAATAAAGGCTTCAAATTCCATACCGGGCACATGCATTAACAAATCCCCAGCTTTAAGAATACCTGACTTTATTATATCTTCACTGCTTATATAATCAGGTACGGAAATCCCATAAAGTTTGTAGAATTCTTCCATCGGCGAATATCTGTGTATTTCAATATTCTGACTGCCGTAATTTGCCTGCATTGCCCTGAAAGCCTCAAGACAGAACCTGTTTCTCACCAGTACCTTTAATCCGGTATTTGAATAAAGTGCGCTGCGTATAGCATCATAAGCCTTTACATATTCATCAGGCTTATTAACTACAAGCCCTTCAAAGTTCTCCACAATTCCATCCGTGTCGTCATATATATGTACTACGCCCATAAAAACCTCACCTACAACTCTTTTCTGACCTCATCCAGGCATTGAAGAAGCTGTTCCTTATCAATTTTATACCTCTCCATAGATTTACTAAGCAGGCTCATTAAACACTTCTTCATACTATTTTTATCCTTGGGAAGGGTTACTTCAATTTTTGGTTCATCATACTCTCTTGTCCCTTTTTTATCCTGTCCCCAGATGGAACTTTGTTTGTATTCAGGTTTTTTGTACTGAACCTCATATTTTTTATCTTCATTTTCAAGATACAGAGTTATAATTTTGCTGTACCTGCCTTCCCTATCAGCAGCAGCAAATTTCAAGGTCTTGTTTTCCTTTGTTTCAAAGGTGTATTCTTCATGTTTTGCTTCTCTCTGAGACTCAAACTTTGTTGGGTCATCCCCATTGGATGTAATATATACTGTGGAATGTACAGCAAGTGGCTTTATTGTGACCTTTATATTACTCCTGTAGTATATCCGCCATGTGCTGCTGTCTATTTCATCCTGTTGGATATCATGCCCGAAACACTTGAAATCCGGCGCTCCGACAAGAAACATATTCTCTTCAATATGCTTTTTCCCCAGTCGGATTTTCTCAATATATATCTCCCTCTTATCCAGCGTCCATTCCTTGACCGCAGATAGTTTATATCCCTTATCCCCCGGCAATCTGACCATCAGCAACTCTTCCAGGGAGTATCCTTTGCCCAGATTCTCAATTATAGGAAGACTATTTTCACTATGCAGTTCATAGTACTTGCCCGTCTCCCGTTGAATGTCTGAGAGCCCTTCATACCATTGGTTTAATTTCTGAAGGATGGCCTCATAAGTAGAGTCGCTAATTCCAAAAATCTCCTTAACCTTGTTGATTATATCATTTCTGACAATTTCATATCCTTCCTCAATGGTTTCTTTATCCGACTTAAGCTTAACGGCAATGCTTTCTGCCTTCTCCTCCAGCAAAAGCTCATCTTTTTCATATCCATAAATAGTCTTAATCTCTTCAAGAATAAACTCAACCGGATTAGACCTGTCAATCTTGTCAAAAACCCGGATAAATGCATCCAATGTATGGTTATTATAAATTTCTTCTATTTTGCAAACCGGAGGAAGGCCTTTGTACCAGGCCTTCATCGCCTCAAAAAGGCTTGAAAGCGAGACTTCATTTTTTATGCTCTTACTGCTGTCAACAAAAATCGGGGTAATCTTTTTTATAAACGCTTCATCTCTGTCAGATATCTTTTTGTATATAATAACGGCATTTTTATATTTTTTATAGTATACCAGATCAAGAATTTCATCATAAGAAAACGGCCTTATGCTTCCTATTTCATTAATATCCTGTTTGATCAATATGCTTTCTTTAAAATACCTAAGCATTACTGCAAAGAACAGTATACACGCGTTGTAGCCTATACCGTATTGTGATGTCATACGTTCAACCAGTGACACGATATTTATTTCTCCCGTCGAATCCTTTACCGTTCCGATAATGTCGGACAATGCCGGAAGCAAGCTCCTATACTTGTCATATTGTGCTTCCATTTGGCAAATAGCCCTGTCGCCGGCATAAGCTACCCTTATAATAACACCCGATTGGAGAAGAGCTTTCTCAATATATCTTTTATCACCGCGGTCTGCCGGCAGGTTAGATTTATATCCCAAATCACTGGAAAAATCCAGGAGACTTTCAACCGCCTCTTTCAAAGCAGTGTTTTTCTTTTCCTTAAACTCGTGGCATACGTTCAAATCCTCATGCTTTAGCTTGTTTCTCCTATGCTCATATATTCCTTCAAGGATTTTGGATGCTGCCTTATTGTTATCAGAATTGTTTCTTGTCAATTCAATGCCGTTCTTTCCGTAGTAAATAAGGTTTTTGGACGAAATATACTTGTTAAATGCTTCTTCCAGTTGGGTATCGTATGCCTTTATATAGTCCTTCAAAACACCCATGTCCTGTGCGGAGAAATTTTCCAGGCTGATATTAATACAAGCCTTAAGAGAAAATATCAAGTCATAAACCGGGATTTCTTCGGTAGGAACACCTACCATAATGGCATCAAAAGAATTCCTCGCAGCCACGGAAGATGCTCTTCTGACCTCATCGGGAGTTTCGCAGATTATATAAACTGCAGCGCCTTCGAACCCATTTTTTATGTCCTTTTTTGCTTCCGTTAATTGCTTGTACAAATTAGCAAAGTAGCCGTCTGTCTCAGCCTCTTTAACAGTCACAAAAAACCTCTTTAGTCTTTTGTCCTCGTTATATAAAGAGTTATAATCCTTAGGCTCCAGAAATTCTTCGTTCTTGAAAAATTTCTGAATACCTTTTACGTCAGGGTGCTTGATTAGCTCTTCTCTCAATTCCTTTATTGCATCTGCCGGCATGTTGGCAGGATCCTGCTTGTATTCCCTTATTAAACCTCCAATATCATGGGCATCGCTTTTTCTGAACTCATAGCAGCTGTTTGTTTCATTTAAATATATTATTTTGAGCCTGCATGCGTTTTTAAGGTAGTACTCCAACTGTTTCTCTTCCGCTTGTGTGTTTGCGTTTAAACCAAACTTCAGGTTATCCATATTGACCGGCACGCCTATTATATTATATATAACCATGGTACGAAGTATTTTATCGTATACTTTACTTTCTATATCAAGATCCCGGCGATTATGCCTGTGTTTATGTAATTCCCTCAAGGATGTTTCAAAATCCCTGACATACTCCTTTATGTTCGGTCTTAACTCGGTATTATCGGTAGAGATTTTTCCGCCGAAATAGTCGAAAAGCAAGTCGACGGTATATAACTGCAGTTCGCCGTTCTGCCCGGTGATGCTGTGGCTTCTGACAAACCAGTCATAAGAACCCGGATCATTCTTCTCATCCGCAAAAAAGGTAAATACCGACCTGTTATTCGATCCGACATCAGAGGCCAGTTTTAAAAGGGCAAAGGTTGCCATGGGATGCATGGGATAAATGTTTTCTATAATTTTTTTTCTTCTCTTCGGGGCAGAAAGCCAGGAAAATATGCCTAACGACTCGCATCTGGAAGCAAGGCTGTTAAACACATCCACTCTTGCCTCAACTTCGTTCTTCCACCCGTCAGAGTCCTTCTGTGGAATTACAATGGCGGATATAATATCCTCAATCCCCTGAGTTTCAAGAGGAATTTCCTTCACCCTGTCGCTGGCAACCTGAAAATCGGCATCATTGTAAATGCTCCTGTAGCTTAAAAAAGACCTGTGTATTGTTGCAATGAACATGGTGACAAAACCGCCTGCAAATGAGTTTTCACACATCTCCCCGAACTTCTGAAAAACAGTAACATCAAACCTTTTGTTCTTTATCTGGTTGTCAAATTCGTCAAAGAGTATGGCTATACCTACAAATTTATCCCTTATAACCCTGCTGTTTGCCATCTGCTTTATAATTTCGACAAGGTTGTCTTTTTCATATTCAAACTCAGAGGTGGTAATATCCTTATGGAACCTGCAGAATATGTCTACTGCTTCCTTGCTGTATTCCTTGAGCGCTTTCTTAAATTTGGCCATCGTCCAGTTAGGATAAGTACTTTCAAGCTTTTCCTGAAACATATTGTAAAAATATGTGTGCTTGCTTTCCCAGAGTTCCAGTTTCTTTAACGCCTGAAGGTAATGACTATCGAGTTCATCCGGATTGATTTCCTCCCTTTCCAGTGCTTCCTTTATAGCTCTCAGAACAATAGTTTCAAAGCTGGTCTCCAATCCGTAATCACATATGCAGACAAGATATCTTCCTGTTTTCCGGATATTCTTAAGTTGATCGGCCTTTTTAATCTGTTCCTCCTCTTCTGCCTCTGCGTAGTTCTGAAAAAACTGCTCCATCTCAGGCATATCCGACGGGCTTTCAAGATAATTGGCAGTCATAAGGCACAAGTGGGATTTGCCTGTACCGTAAGAACCTGAAAGTATAAAGCATCTTTTTGAGTCTTTTCTGTAAATTCCTTCAGCAATAGTTTCAAAGGCTTTCCTGTGAGCCTTAATCGGTTTATAGTGGGACATCCGCTCCACATTCTGGCTTCTGTCCTCGAACTCTTCCTTTAGCTTGACCTGTGCGGAGTAACCTCCATGTATCTTAATAATGTCCTTAATCATGTTCATCCCGTTGTTACACCTCACTCAACATTGTAAATATTCAAAACCCTGTTCTGTCCAATGCTGTTTTCAATTCGTCTGTCCCTTAGAAATTTGGCGGCTTGAAGTATAAAGCAGTACCCTATCCGGAATTCATCCCTTTCAATAAAATTTAAAAAATGCTCCTTGTTCAAATCATTCCATGTATTTATTAAAAAGTCGATATTATCGATAACAATGAGCTTTCCTCCGAAAGGAATATTTCTCAAGTATTTTTTCAAATCCTGTGGCTCAAAAGTATCAATACTGCCACTAAGTTCAGGTTTTGAAAGAAAATCAGCCAACAGGTCAATATATAAAGATTCAGTTTTCTCGGCTAATTTCCTTGCGAGCTTCGACTTGCCGCTCATGGCCGGGCCAAACACCACAAAGGATTTGTAGCGTTCTTTTAGTTGATTATTTACGAAATCAATAATCTTTATCTTTTCTCCCATTGCAAACCTCACAAACTCTTATAGTACTGCTCAAGCACTCCCTCAAATGTCATATCACTTCCAAGTCTCACCTGGTCAAGATCCGCCCTGGATTCTATCCCGATCAAACCCTTGCTTTTAATAGCCTCTAGCTTTGTCCTTAAAAAGCTTTCATCAAGGAAAAACAACCTGCCTGG
>NZ_DAORXT010000100.1:0-10343 GCF_035371925.1 Acetivibrio sp.
CATACTTTAACATCCCTACGCTTTTACAAATATTAGCCTTAATATCTCCCAATTGACAACAGCAGCAACCACTGTTATTGCTATCACAATGTTTATAAGATATCTTAGGGGCTTTAGCAAAATTGAATTGTTTTTTGTCAACACCCGAAGAATCCGGTATATTATTTCCAAGACGCACCATGCATATGCAAAGATACCTGCCATATTATACCGAAAGGCGCTCTTAAAATCAAAATGGCCTATTGAAACAAAGCTTCTTGTCATTCCGCAGCTGGGACAATTGTAACCCGTAATACTTTTAAAAAAGCATGTATTTGGAATATTGAAATCAACGCCCGGAAGCTTAAGATAAGTATAATCATCCCTTATATTCAAAATAAAGGAACATAAAACAACAAAAAACAGGAATAAAATAAGCACTAAATCATTCCTGTTATTATAATAATATATCTTCGAATCTTTATATGTATTGGAGTTTACAGACATTTTTAATACTACCCCGTTTTTCTCTCGGATAAATGCAGCCTTAAAGATATTTTATCAAGCAAGACGTCTTAAAACCCTTGCAACAAGAAGCAGTGCCCACAAGCCCAAGCCAACTATACCCAAGACTTTTCCTACTTTTCCCAGTGTACTGTTGGATTCATTTCCTTTAACTATAGCCAAAGGTCCAAAAACAACAGCACAGCAAAAAAGTGACAATATACCGAATACTAACGACAGAATACCTGCATTGTCGCTTTCTGCAGTATTATAGTTAGTTGTTCTCCTCATGGAATCATAACTTGGACTATAATTGGTGTTCATCCGTGAATTTATATTGCCGTTTGAACCGAAGTTATCGTCAACCCCATCGGAATATTCAGACTTAATCTCCATAGTTTCAGGAATTTTTCCGCCGCACCACTCACAAAACGAATTGAACTCGTTGTTCTCTCCTCCGCAGTTCGGACATTTTTTCATTGTCATACCCCCAATTCTAATACCAATTAACCTACATATAAATATAATATATTATATGATGTGATTTGTCACGATATTTAGAATTTTTTATTATTTTTTGTTATTTTTTATTAGATTGAAAAATTTGGTTGATTTACTCCGTGAAAGCTTGAGAATCACCTGAAACCTTATACAAATCAAGCATATAAGCATATATTTCATCCGCATTCAGACCATGGGACAGACTGAAAAATTTCATATTCTGCCTGTCGGCAAAGGCCTCATCATTTTCGGTTTCAGGCATGACCAAAATTAATTGACTGTCTTTCTTTTTGCATTCATCAATAAATTCTTTTACGGTATTGTTTAATTCTTCAAGCACAATAATAAATATATCCACTTCAAAGGACTTGATTAGCTTGTAAAAATAGTCGCTTTTTTTACCGGAAGCATTCATCCCATAGAGCAATACATCTGGATTGTAAAGCCCGTACAGGGTTTTAAGTCCTGCCGGATCATACTCTTTAATTACCGATTCTCCCCACAGAGGATTGTAGTTGTTTCCATATAATATTCCAAGACAGCTGTCACTTGCTGTCGTAATATTATACCCGTCCTTTAGAAAGCTACTTCTGAGGTCTTCCATTATCCCGTATAAATAACGCTCCGTAAAATCGCTTACAACAATCATCGGAATGTCTATTTCTCTTAAAATCGGAACATCCAAATACTTAAATATTGAAGGGTGCCACACCTTATTTGTCGCATTGGATCTAGGTACATTAATATCCCTGTTTGCATCCCTGTCGTCGAGATATATTACATTTTTACCGTAATCCATTGCTTTTTGAATCAACCTGTCACTGTTGCAAACGTCATGTTTGTATGGAATTTCATTTCCATCTATAATAACCGTATCAAAATTTTCATGCTTGTAACCTTTCCCACTCAACAGATTCTCTATTTCTTCCTCTCCGCTGCAATAGCAGTCACATACGAGGTCAACTTTTTCAATAATCTCAATGCGCGAGTTTCCGCTATAATATTTATTATTGTTGAAATTAATCATCAAAGCTCTTTTGGCCCAATCTATACTTTTGAACATGAACGTACCGGATTCTTTATCCTTTTTATTTATCGCCCCTTTCATTAATTCCCGCTTAACATCATCCACTTTTGCATAAGGATTTTTCTTTATGATATTATATACCTTCGCTGTTATAAAGGGAGTGGCATAGCTATTGCACGATTCACTGTAAAATGCTTCTTCGTTTATCCTTCTCAAAGAAACAGCCCCGTATGCGGTAATGTCCACACCATCGTTGGGGTAAAAGTTGTAGGTATATTCTCCCTCTTTCAAAGTATCCGTAAAATCCGCTTTTACCCCCACCACATTGGTAAAGCTTGACGGATACGTTATAATATACTGATTACTACACGCAGAAACAATCACAATTCCTCTCTCAGCCGCCAAATCCACAACCCTTTTTAATTCAATACTGTCGCTATAATGTACTGTGCCAAGGCTCATGTTGATAACTTTTATGCCGTTTTCAATACACCACTCGATTGCCTTTACAAGCTGTTCCTTCATCCCCTTTTTGTCCCGGTTGAGAACTTTTATGCTTCCTAAAGAAGCATCCGGAGCAAATTTGTGTATAATTGCAGCGCATATGGTCCCGTGATTTGGCAAGCCATTATCAGGAACCGGCTCTTTACAATCCTCCTCTTGTACAACCTCCAAGTTCCTATTAATCGCAATTTTATATTCAAGGGGCGGAATATCGAAAAAGTTCTCATAAACTCCATCATCAATAATAGCTATACTTATATTATTTTTACCCATAATAAACCTTTTTCCCATCCTTACCCTGCATTTTCAATCCGAACTTCTTTACCGCATTCCAATTCTTCTTTTATAATCTCAACTATATTCGCTAATGTATTGAACCTTCCGTCAATAATATATTTTTCATGTATTGTTATTCCAAAATACTTTTCAATGCTAAAAAATAGATATACCAAGTGCCTCGGCCTCATCCCCATATCATAGCCCAGCAAAGGCTTGTCCTTTATTTCCTCCCATACATCAATATAGTCCCATTGAAACTCATCTTTCAGCATTGTTAGCAATTTCAAAGCGATATTATCCTGTACCTTATTCATTTTAAACCCTCCTTTAAATACACTCTGCCTCTCCATATTCTGAAAGGGTATCGATAATAAAATCTGTCATTTGCAGGGCATCCTTACCGTTTAATACATTAAAAATTGTCTCCCCGTAAGATGAAAAATCCTTTATTTTTTCGTCAAGTATTTTCGTGTCAATGGGAACATAACTTTCTCTACTCAATTCCTTCGAATAAAACCAGTCAAAAATGACATTTGATATACTAAAGCAATCTACACGACATCCCAGCTTATACCGGACAGATTTTTTCAATCTAGTAAAATACTCCTCGACATAACCGTCATAATGACAGCAAAACACTGTTGAATCGGGAGTTACAGCCTGGGATACCTCATAGGCTAAGACACCAAACCCGTTTGTCAGTTTATTATTATAAGGCATAATGCCTCCCGGAATTCCTATAATAATCAAATCCGGCTTCTCCTCAATTTCCATTTGCTTTACGAAATGATTAAACATTACTATTTTATTTGACTCAGATATTTTTTTAGAGTACATAAATTGGGGAAAAGAATGAAATCCAAACAATTCACTATACTCCCGGCTTCCTATCTGGCTTATTTTATAGCCCTTTTTCAGGATATTTTCCCTTAATGCAAGCTGAGTTTCAAATTTATTTGCTCTATCTCCAACTCCCGCTACAAAAACCACAGGCGCGCAAATATTGTAAATTACCTCCTGTTGCGACGGTATTTCTGGATATTCTGCCAACTCTTTTGAATAAGCAAAATATTTAAAATCCACTTTATGCTCATTGCATTTGCCTAAAATCAAGTCAAATTCCTCTTTTTCCACCGGAATACATAAAACTATGTCCTTGCCTGCCTCAATTGCTCTCAAAATCTTTGGCAGAACGATACTCTTAAAATCCAAAGCATTATGGGATTTTGCAAACAGAACGGTATCGCACAAGCTTAGTTTTTCTTCAAAATCGCTGCTCACTACAATACCTATGTCATCCCCTCCATCTGCAGCTTTACCGTCCTTTCCATTCATTCCCCATCCCCTCGGGGAAACCAACGCAGCTATCTCATATCCATCCAAAAGCTTCTGGTGTCTTATTATTGGAGCCGATTCCAAATCATATGGATAAATCAAGATTTTATTTTTTTTCATTTTAGACCTCCACAATTTGGAGAATATTTGTGTCATTAAAATGATATCCGAACTCATTAAGCATACAGTAATCCTTCAGGTGCTCCTCCAATTCAAATCTGACTGATGCACAGTTCGCTTTCTTTTTTCCTGCAGACAATCTGTCCAATTCGTCAGCAGATGCTGCGCACAACGTACAGAATCGAAATGCCCAGCATTTGGTGCAGCTTTTTTCAGTAATTTGACCGACATTTAATATTCTCCTGATTTTGTCATAATCAAAGCCACTGTCAAGGGTTCCAATACGCATAACTTCCGATTCTTCACTTACTCTCTCACATGGATACAAATTGCCGTTTACATCTGCAAACAGCCTTGTTGCTCCAGGTATGCACGGTCCTCCATGGTGTTCTATATCGGAAAGCTCCTTGCTCCTCACCCTGTCGTCCAACAGGGCTTTCTTTAGAAAATCAAAGTAGCCCTTTACCAGCTTTGATGTCTTATTGTTATCAAACCGGTTAAGCCGCGCAAGATGTATTTTAAAAAGCTCATAGTTT
This sequence comes from Acetivibrio sp., assembly GCF_035371925.1. Lineage (NCBI taxonomy): Bacteria > Bacillati > Bacillota > Clostridia > Acetivibrionales > Acetivibrionaceae > Acetivibrio > Acetivibrio sp. The sequence continues at coordinate 4,786 of NZ_DAORXT010000100.1, forward strand.
AATTGAATGTCATATTCCTCATTTTCCATGTTTTCTTCTGTTTTTATATATTGAAGCGACATTTCCGTAGATGTAATCATGGAATCCTTAATCAAGTCATAGTCAGTAAAAAACTTATTAATGCATCCGAAGCTATCCTTTCGATCCAATACAGTATTAAAGGATATTTTCTTAAAATATTCCGGATAATTTTCTTTAAAGAATTGAAGGTTCTTATTTACTTTATCAAAGCTTCCACAGCCTGTGACTGCAAATTTTCTATTCCTGTCATGAACTTCTTTTGGCCCGTCAAGGCTAATGGAGATTTGTACATCATGTTCCATCAAGAACTCAATAATCTCTTTTGTAAACAAAGTCCCATTTGTTGTAGTGCTAAATGTGATTGTCTTTCCTTCAGAAATTTCTTTTGCATATGCTATTATTTTTTTTATAAGCTCAAATTCCAAAAGAGGTTCACCGCCATAGAAACCGATATTTACTACATCCACTTCCCGGGAATTGTCAAGTAAAAACTCGACTCCTTTTTTTGCGGTTTCAAAGCTCATTCTTACATTTTTGTGGCTCCTGTTTACATAGCCGCCGGAATATGGACAGTAATCGCATCTTAAATTACACTGCTGAGTGACCTGCAAGATGATCATAGACATCTTGTTTTGCAAGTAATCCTCAAGTATATCGCTGACAGGGTGGACAACTTTTTTTACTCTTTTAGACGACAAAAACCCCTTTTCCTTAAGTTCCTTTAATATATAGTTGCTCTCACAGTAAGACTGAAATTTTTCACCAATATAGTTTTTATCCTCCAATAAATCCTCGAGCATTCTATATGTCTCGTTATTTATTTTTATGATTGCATTGGTATTTACATCAAAAATGTACTTACCCCCCTGAGTTTCAAACAGGTGAATAAACGGTTTTTCTTTATTCATGATATTCTCTCCTGTCCCCGTTGCATTTAATCTTATTAAGCAATTCTGCGGCAACTTAGCTCTATTTTTAACAAGAGGATATAACCGGAATAAATTCCGGCTATATCCTTGTATTGCATCACCCAAAATATTATCCTTTATAACCAAAGGATGATTTTGTAGCACTCTTTGTACCATTTGTAACATTGTAATTTGCAGTAGCAATTACACCGCATGCGCATCCGCAACCGCATGTACATATACCAATACTAGCATATGCTTCTACTGTTTCTTTAACTGCATTCATGTTTTTGCCTAACTTTTTCATTCTTTTCACCCCCCAATTTGCATTAACCTCTTGAAAAGTTCGCGCGTATCTTCTCAAGCCTGTTTTTATATTTGAATTCCTCAACCTTCCGAGGAAAGCTGAAGAAAACAAAAGCAGTTTTTAAATACTCAAAGAATAAGTATCTGATTTTTCCTTAAAATCTTGGTTGAAATTATTTATTATATCCCTGTAAACCTTGTTGTTTTGATACAGTTCCTCATGCTTTCCAAGGGCCGCAACCTTTCCATCCTCAATGAATACGATTTTGTCTAACGCTTTTAAAATGGGCAACTTGTGAGTAACCATAAGAACTGTTTTGTCCTCAAGCTGATTTACAATGAGGTCCGCCATCTCCATTTCGGACTCAATATCATAGTTTGATGTTGCTTCATCAAGAACAAGTATCTTGGATTCTTTTGCAATTGCCCTCGCCATAGCTATCTTCTGCCTTTGTCCTCCGGACAGATTGGCACCGTTTGAACCCACAAAGGTATCATATTTTTGCGGCAATTCCTCAATCAAGTCCTCTATTCTGCTCTTCTTTGCAATCATACGCAGTTTTATATCATTGTTTTTTGAAAAAGGAATTATGTTTTCCCTAACTGTAGTATTAAAAAGGTATGCATTCTGACTTACCACCGAAATCATCTGCCTGTATTCCCTAAGCCTTATATGGGCAATATCAATATCATCAATAAGAATCCTTCCTCCATCCGGCTCTAAAAATCTCAAAAGCAAATTAATCAATGTTGTCTTGCCCGCTCCATTAGAGCCTATTACTGCAACCTTCTCACCTTTTTTTATTTCAAAGCTTATACCTTTAAGCACCTTGTTTTCTTCAGAATATTGAAACGAAACATTTTCAAATTTCAGGCTTTCGAAAGGAAGGTCCAAGAAGGTTTTCCCAAGCTCTTTCTCCCTATCCGTGTCCAAAAATTCAAAGAATCTTTTGGCAGAAGGTATTACGTCTGAAAAAGTGTATCCTATATTCAATATTGCCGAAATAGGTGTAGTAACATAAACGCTGTATGTAATAAATGCCATCAAGCCTCCAACCGTAAAGTTTGCCTTTAGTATCATGTACGCTCCCAAGATATACAAAAGTCCTGTAATTATCTCAAACAACACCGATTCAGACAGCTCATTAAGTTTATCCAGTACGTTCATTTTTATGTCGACTTTTATAAGTCTTCTCTGCTTCTTAATAAATTCACCGGTCTTTAGCCTGTCAATTCCCAGAAGCTTTACTTCCCTGACTCCCGCTACTGTATCTCCATACCATTCCGAATAATCGCTGTTGGCCTCCATATATTCGCTAAACAGCTTCTGCCTTTGTTTTGCCAAAAGTTTTACCAGTTTGTACTTGACGGGCAGCACAGCCAGTACAACCAGTGTCAGTTTCCAGTCAATTATGAATAGACCCACAATTCCACCTATCATCTTGAAAACCTGCGACACTATAAAAAACAAATTTGAATTGGCTATCTTCGAAATATTTCCAACATCCATATTAATGTTATTCATGATTGCTGCGCTGTTTGTGTTGTTGAAATAACCAAGCTTTAGCTTCATAGTTTGTTTAAAAGCCCTTTTTGAAAGCTCGTAGGGCATTATTGAACTTATCAGTACACGATACCTTGTTTCAATAAAGCCTATCCCCTGGTCAATCAACACCAAAAGCAAACTTAATGCTACAAGCTTTATAAGCAAATTGAAATTATTTTGAATCAAGCCGTCATCCACTATGCGTTTGCTTATTATCGGAACCAAGGTGTTTACTACCGCAGAAGACAGCATACAAATAAATATAATTATGATGTTCTTTTTATATGGTTTAAACAGTTTAATTAGCCTTTGCAATGTTCTCTTGTCTTCTTGTCTCACTCTCATAAAATCTCCTTCATTTCGTCCGTGTTTGTATATTACAACACTTTCCTGTATAAAAGGATGAAAAAATTTGAATATTCTGTGAATATCTTGTGCAAATACAATGAACTTTTTGTGAAAATTTTGTGAAAATAAATTATAATGAAGCAAAAAAGGTCGAGATTTCTCCCGACCTCTAAAATAGCTGCATTATTCAATTGGCGCAGACCAACATTAAATTTTAGCTCTTTATAGGTAATTCATCTATTTCTTTTAACAAATATCTTTTAAGAATAGTCAAATCTGTAGAACTAACTTTGCCGTCACCGTTTAAATCTCCAGCCTCAAGCCCGGCTTCAGACAATTCAAAACTCTTAAGCAAGTATCTTTTTAAGGCAGTCATATCCGTTGAGCTTACCTTCCCGTCCTGGTTTACATCACCGTATAAAACGGAGCCGACATCAGTTCCGTCCACAGTAAATGTATATACAGCTGTTCCGTTTCCTTTATTAAGCTCAATGGTCTTTACAAAAGGCGCTTTTCCAGGAACACTTACAGTAACCTCATATGTACCGTGGAAGCCTCTGAAATCGAATGCACCCTTACTGTCGGTAGTACCGGAAGTAATTGTGGTCCACTCCTTCAGCAAAGCTTGATATCTCTTTCCTGCTTCATTTACAGTCCAGTCCTGATCAACTATTGCGGCATCCTGTCCTCTCCAGTGGACACCTGCCCAATATCCCCACATTATAATACCGTCAACGGACGGATGGCTGAAAGCTATCCGGTAAAGGTTTTCAAGGTTTTCTGCCCTTTTCTTTACATCCGGTGTTTTAGAATCATATTCGGTTACCCATATAGGAATCCCCAAAGTCGCCAAATTATCCAGTCTGGCTTTTACAACAAGAGGGGCAACCACTTCATCAAAATGTCCCTGTACTCCTATGCCGTCTATCTCGGCACCGTTTTCCAAGAGCCATTCGATTTGACTTATGTATGCATCACCCTCAGCATAAGTTATAATATTGAAGTCGTTTACAAAGAGCTTTGCATCCGGGTCCAGCTCCCTGGTCCTCTTAAACATATAAGGCCATATGGACTCTCCCAAACGGCTCTTGAAGAAATCACCGTGGAGCATCTCATTGTTTACGTCCCAGTGAAGGAATTTGCCCCTAAAGTGGGGAACAACACTTTCAAGTCTTGCATCTATCGCTTTTAAAAGAGCGTCATTGCTAAGACCTTTGAGCCATGACGGCTGCCACTCTTCAGGCTCCCAGAATACACAATGGCCTCTTACCTTTATATCGTTTTCGGCACACCATTCATACAATCTGTCCGCATTATAATAAGAAACATTGCCCTGGCTGCTTTCGTTGGAGTACCATTTTGCTTCATTTTCAAACACTGCCCATTCATAATTGTTTTTGAAAAATTCGGTATAACGGGAATCATGCATTGCATTCATGGTAATAGCCGAACCAAATCCAAAATCATGTTTTACCTGACGAACGTCGAGGCTCACTCCCGAAACAGGTTTATTGCTTGAATCCACAATCTTTATTTTGGCATCCCTTTTTCTGATTTGCTCAATTCTGGCATTTGCTTCTTCTTTCCATGTTGCGGATGAACCCACTTTTGTTACTGTAACGTCATCAACATAGTAACTTACACCTGCCTGAGGCCCTTCTATATAAAGTTCAAGGCCTGTAACATCAGTGCCTGTATAATTGTACGGCCCCGACATCCTGTACCATTTAGAACCGTCAACCGTAGCCAAAGTAATGGTGTCATACACCGGGTCCTTGCCGCTGTCAACTTTTTTCATGGATATTTTGACCTGGTGGCTTCCTGTCCCGGCAATTTTAACCCATGCCGAAATTTGATAAGTCATACCTACAGTAAGCTTGTCAAGCATATCCTGGGCTACACCGTTCCACTCCTGAGTCCTGTCCGTAACGAAAACACAATAGCTTCCGCCGTGTGCATCCGTGTCGACTGCCTCAATGGTACAATCTCCATAAGGATACCATCCTTCAGTGCTTCCCAGCTCAAATCCCGGGTTTAGCAAAAGATTGTCTTCTGCTGCCCAACCCCCCTCCATTGGAATAATGAAGGTTAGCATCAATGTAATAATTACAATTAATGTTGCTGCTTTCTTCATAAATAAATCCCCCCAAAAAAATGTACATTATTTTTATATAATTTCGCATAATTTGACGGCTTTTTGACGCTCAATTTGGTTTTACATAAAGCCTTAACACTTTACACATCATATATGCTGCGCAAAAATATAATTGAGAAAAGTAAATATTTTAAGCAAATTGAAGAAATAATCAAAATATAGACCGTTTTATTTGTTTAGTTTTCCAACATATTGACAATTATGTGTTGAATATAACAATGTATAATGCCCCCCATTGTCAAGACAATTTTTTTAGCTTTTCTAAGTTAGATTC
>NZ_DAORXT010000101.1:0-10275 GCF_035371925.1 Acetivibrio sp.
AATCTAACTTAGAAAAGCTGAAAAATTGTCTTGACAATGGGGGGCATTATACAACCACAGATATAGCAAGACGCGGCGAAATTGCAAATCTGTTTCAGGAAAACGGTCTTATGACCTATGAGACGGTGATATTAAAGAATGTTGGCATGGAGGAGCTGGACTTCGGGCTTATCAGAGACTATTTTAAAACACTGAATGTCGTGAGCGACAATCCCAGTGAGCTTATTCTTGAGGCATTAGGTATAATCGGGCAAAAGTCCGAGGCAGAAGGATACCGTCCGACCATAGGGGGATTGCTGCTTTTTGGGAAAAATCCTTCCTTGTATCTTCCCCATGTTTATATAAAAGTCGTTTACAATGGAGAGACCCGGATGTTTTTCGGGAACATTTTAAAAATGCTCGATGATGTATCCGACTACATGAGAAGTATAATAAAGGTAGAAGGATATCCCTTTGATGCTTTAGAAGAGGTAATTGCCAATGCCCTAGCCCACAGGGATTATTTGGATGTGAAAAAAGGGATTGTAATAACGGTGACAGACAAGAATATTAAGGTCAGCAATCCGGGGGCCCTTATTGCCAACAACAGCGTCTACAGTTTCTCGAGAGAAAGTAATCCCGACAGGCGAAATCCGTGGCTGTATCAAAGGCTTGTGACTTTGGATCCCAAAAGGAGATTTATGAAGTCCGGCTTGGGAATGAAGAGGGTAAAAAAATCCTTTGCCGAGATTGGGCCCGTCAAGTTTATTAATATTGGTTCCCAAAATTTGTTTAAGGCACTTTTGCCCGCTCAAGTAAAACAAGGGTTAAATACCGATACATGAAGTTTATTTCCGGCGAAAAATTGAGTAAATTAATGAATTCGGAATGTATTTATCGACAATCGGCTCCTATCCCCGTAAAACGATAAAATTTAGGAAAAATGTATGTTTGATAACAAAATGGGTAATATAATAATATTATATTTGTGATTAGCACTCACCTTAGGTGAGTGCTAATAAATGAATACATAGATCAAGTTTAAATAAAAAATCGAAAGAGGAGGTACTAATATGAATATTAGACCATTAGCAGACAGGGTAGTTGTTAAAATGGTAGAAACTGAAGAGACTACAAAGAGCGGTATTGTTTTACCGGGTTCAGCAAAGGAAAAGCCTCAAATAGCTGAAGTTGTAGCAGTAGGACCCGGCACAGTGGTAGACGGAAAAGAAGTTAAGATGGAAGTAAAAGTTGGAGACAGGGTTATTATAAGCAAATACGCCGGAACAGAAGTAAAATTTGACGGGCAAGAATATACAATCCTCAAGCAAAACGATATTTTGGCGGTAGTTGAATAATAGCAGTTTCTGATCACCGGTTCAATTCAATTAGAAAAAGTATTCCTAAGGAGGTTAATGATATGGCAAAGCAAATAAAATTTGGTGAAGACGCTAGAAGAGCGATGGAAAGAGGCGTTAATCAGTTAGCGGACACAGTAAAAGTTACCCTTGGACCTAAGGGAAGAAACGTTGTACTTGACAAGAAATTCGGTTCGCCGATTATTACAAACGATGGTGTAACCATTGCTAAAGAAATCGAGCTTGAAGATCCGTTTGAAAACATGGGTGCACAGCTTGTAAAAGAAGTTGCTACAAAGACCAACGATGTTGCCGGAGACGGTACAACTACAGCAACACTTCTTGCACAAGCTATAATCAGAGAAGGACTCAAAAACGTTGCTGCAGGTGCAAACCCAATGCTTCTTAAGAGAGGTATAGCAAAGGCAGTTGACGCAGCAGTTGAAGGTATTAAGGAAATCAGCCAGAAGGTTAAAGGAAAAGAGGACATAGCAAGAGTTGCTTCAATTTCCGCCAATGACGAAGTTATTGGTGAATTGATAGCCGATGCTATGGAAAAGGTTACAAACGACGGTGTTATCACTGTTGAAGAATCAAAGACAATGGGTACAAACCTCGAAATAGTTGAAGGTATGCAGTTTGACAGAGGTTATGTATCACCATACATGGTTACTGATACTGAAAAGATGGAAGCTGTTCTTGACGAACCTTACATCCTCATCACAGACAAAAAGATAAGCAACATACAGGACATTCTCCCATTGCTTGAACAAGTAGTTCAGCAGGGCAAGAAACTGGTTATCATTGCTGAGGATGTTGAAGGCGAAGCTCTTGCAACACTTCTTGTAAATAAATTAAGAGGAACATTTACATGTGTTGCTGTTAAGGCACCTGGCTTTGGTGACAGAAGAAAAGCTATGCTCGAGGATATAGCAATCCTTACCGGCGGCCAGGTTATCACATCAGACCTCGGTCTTGAACTTAAAGACACTACTGTTGAACAGCTCGGTAGAGCAAGACAGGTTAAAGTTCAGAAAGAAAACACAATTATCGTTGACGGTGCAGGTGACCCAAGCGAAATTCAAAAGAGAATTGCATCAATCAAGTCTCAAATCGAAGAGACTACATCCGACTTTGACAGAGAAAAACTTCAAGAAAGGCTTGCAAAGCTTTCCGGCGGCGTAGCTGTAATTCAGGTTGGTGCTGCAACTGAAACAGAAATGAAGGAAAAGAAATTGAGAATCGAAGATGCTCTTGCTGCTACAAAAGCTGCTGTTGAAGAGGGAATAGTAGCAGGTGGAGGAACAGCTTTGATAAATGTTATTCCAAAAGTTGCAAAAGTTCTCGAAACTGTATCCGGAGACGAAAAGACCGGCGTACAGATAATTCTGAGAGCTTTGGAAGAGCCGGTTAGACAAATTGCTGAAAATGCAGGTCTTGAAGGTTCTGTAATTGTTGAAAAAGTTAAAGCTAGCGAAGCTGGCGTTGGATTTGACGCATTTAATGAAAAATACGTTAACATGATTGAAACGGGAATAGTTGACCCGGCAAAAGTAACAAGATCAGCTCTTCAAAACGCTGCATCTGTTGCTTCGATGGTACTCACTACCGAAAGTGTTGTTACCGATATTCCAGAAAAAGAACCGGCTGGCGGAGCTGCAGCAATGGGCGGCGGCATGGGCGGAATGTACTAATTTGAACCATGTCAATAACAAAGAGAGATCCTTTAGTAGGGTCTCTCTTTATTAATATATTTTTTATGGCATATACATTACAAAATTCACGAAACACTGGTTAATATTTACAAGATATTGAACTTGTTTCACAAAAGTTATAAAATATATAATATAGGCAATTCAGTTCGAGTCATATTCTATGTTCTACACTCAAATCATTTTTTCTATAAAAAGGAGATTAATTATGAGTGTTATTTCCGTAAGCAAAGAAGAATTATTCGGTATCATGCAATATACCAATCTTGTGCGTGTAAGATTTGAAAACGATGATGTATGGACGGTCTTACCGATACTATATGCCAGTGAAGACCAAGTCGATGTTTTGGTTGATGCTTCAAAAACTGCTTTAATTGACCATGCCGGCAGCAGAGCAGTTATAAAATTTCAACGAAAGGGCTATGAATACATTGTAAACGGTCATATTGACAGCAAAAGTACCGATGCTCCGGTGACAGTGACGATAAAATATACTGAAGCAAAAAAATACTACAACTTAAGAAAACATATAAGATTTGATGTTGATATGAAATCCCAAATAAAAGAAAGGGAAAGCGGAAGTCAACCTCAAAAATGCGAAGCTTTATGGAAGGATGCTGCAATTAAAAACATCAGCAAAGGCGGAGCAATGTTTATTTCCGATACGAAATTGGATTTTAACAGTACAATTGACATCAAACTGATTTTCGACTCCGCAAAAGAAGTTATTGCATCTGCAAAGATATTAAGGGCTACGGAGCTTGGAAATGGTGAATTTGGCTATGGAGCACAGTTTATTGACATAAGCGGGGAAGATAAAGGTATTTTAAATGCCGAGATATCAAAGCTTGAAGAGAAGTATCTAAGTTCCTTGAGTACCCTTAGAGAATACAAGAGAACTTCCGACATGAGGTTTGATACAAAAATTGTTATTTTCAGTTCCGATATCGATGAAAGCTATGATATCAGAGAATCCCTTGTAAAGCTTGGAGCAGAGAATTTTGACGTAATAAATAATTTTAAGTTCTACTTTGACTATCTTACAGAGGAAAAACCCAAGCTGGTAATAATTGATACAAACACATTGAATGATGAAGTTATCGATACGGTAAAAAACATAAAAACGGATTTTTCCGATATGAATGTTCAGCTTGTTCTTCCCATAGAACTTATGGAGGAAGATATACTTATAAGCCTTGCAGGCGAAGATGAAATTTTGTTCAAGCCATTGATTTATAACGAATTCGAAGATAGAATTATAAAGTACCTCTAATTTTATTATTTTATATTCTCTGGGAGGATAAAAGTGGATATATTTGTGGAAAAAATAGTAAAGAAAAAGATGGACAGCAACGATATTCTAATTATCAGGGGCACAATAACCTTAGCTGTCGTTTTGATAGGCGCAATAATATTTTTTTTAGGGCCTTACGGAGTTTCATTGTTTTTGTGTGTGGGAATTGCGTATTTAACTTATTTGATAATCTCTTCAAGGAAAGTGGAATTTGAATATGCGTTCACCAACGGAGAAATTGATATCGACAAAATAACCAACAAGAAAGCAAGAAAAAACCTCATAAATGTAAACTGTAGAGAGCTTGAAATTTTCGCCAAAGCAGATTCCGAGAAGCTGAGCCGCTACCTTGAAGAAATAGAAGACAGGATAATGGCTGCAAGCTCTTTAGATTCGGAGGACGTTTATTGTTTTGTTGCAAAAAAAAGAAGTGATGATGAGGATAGTAAAGAATCGAAGAGAGTTTTGGTTTTTTTTGAGCCCAATGAAAAGATGTTGAAATCCATTAAGATAATGATACCCGGAAAGGTGCTCGAATAGCCTAAATAAATAATCGAGTATTGACGATGAAAAAGGAGGTTAAACTAGACTTCCTTTTTTTATTTAGTGTCCGATTGATAATTTTGTTGTATAATGTTATATAAATAATTATTTTGTGATTACGGGGGAACAAAATGAAAAAGAAAGTTATAGGTTGCTTAGTGATTGTGCTTTTTTTTGCTGTTTTGGCGTCTATCTTGCTGGTGGGGTATAACCTTTATCTTAAGCCCAATGACAATGTGGTTCCTGCGTTTGCAGAAGGAGAATTGATCCTGATGGTGGAGGGGGAGCAAATAGCTTCGAAGAACGGCCCGAAGCTGTTGGAAGGTGAAATACTTCTTCCTTTCGACATTGTTAAAGAGCATTTTGATCCTCATATTTTCTGGGACGAGGCTTTGGGGAAGGTCACCATAACCACAAAGGACAGAGTAATAAGGATGAAGACGGACAAACTTGACGCAATTGTAAATAACGAACCGATAACCCTTAATATTCCCGTTACTGTGGAAAATAATGTAGTATATATACCTATAGAGTTTTTGGCTGAATTCTACGGTATTGAGGTATCGTACATCGAAGAAAGCAATGTCGTTGTTATTGACTATAAAAACAGCATAAAGCAGATAGCCGAGCCGATTGATCCCGAAGCCGTTGTGAGAAAGGGACGCTCCATACGTGAGCCAATTATCAGAAAATTTGATTTATCCTCCGGAGATACTTCGAAAAATACTCTTAGGATATTTGAAGAATATGACAAGTGGTACAAGGTCAGAACTTGGGACGGTGCCATCGGATATATCGAAAAACGCTTTGTGGTTGTAAAGAGAATGATTGTGGAGGAGATTTCGAATCAAAAGGCTCTGCAGCCTGCGTGGACACCTCCGAAGGGAAAGATAAATCTTGCGTGGGATATGATATATTCAAGAAGGGAAGAACACTCGGCTTTAGGGGAAATGAAAGGGCTTGATGTCATTTCCCCTACGTGGTTTCAGGTGAAAAATGCAAATGGAGAGTTAATCAACAGGGCATATTCAAAGTATGTTGATTGGGCCCATAGCAAAGGTTATCAAGTATGGGCCCTTTTAAGTAATGACTTTACCGACACTGAAATGACAAGCAAATTTTTAAACAATACCGATGCAAGGGACAACCTGATCAAGGAAATACTGGCTTATGCGGCATTGTACAAGCTTGACGGCATTAATATTGACTTTGAAAATTTGCATAATTCGGATAGAGACGTTTTTACACAGTTTGTCAGAGAAATTTCTCCTCTGCTGAGAGAACAGGGTCTTGTGGTATCTGTGGATGTGAATGATATAAAATGTTACGATAAAAAGGCATTGAGTGAGGCTGTGGACTATATAATGTATATGTCCTACGACCAGCACTGGAGCACAAGCCCTGTAGCAGGTTCGGTAGCACAGGTGAGCTGGCAGGAGAAAATAGTAAAAAGGGTTCTTGAACAGGAAGGAGTGCCAAGGGAAAAGCTGCTCTTGGGAATTCCTTTTTATACCCGGCTGTGGAAAGAGACAACTGATGAATCCGGCAAAAAGAAGTTGACCAGCAGTGCCCTTACGATGAAGCAGGCAAAAAACATTATTATCGAGAACAATGCAAAGGTTGAATGGGATGAGGAAAGCGGACAGTTTTATGCCGAATATACCAAAGACAACGCAAATTATAAACTTTGGCTTGAGGATGCCAACTCGATTAATTTGAAGTCATCCCTGGTGCACAAATACAGGCTTGCGGGTACATGCGCGTGGAGCATTTATTTTGTATCCGAGGATATTTGGGATGTGTTGAACAAAAATCTCAAGGAGATAGAAAGCTATCAAGAATGGTTGAATCAAAACCGAAACAATCAATATAAATTTCCTTAATTATATGAAATATCACGAATATTTGGTCATTGTCTCAAATAGGATGGTATTAAAACTTGTATAAAAAAGGCAAGGGATATTCAAATGAGCAATATAGGTTTGATACTGTTCTGTGACGAGAGGGATGATAATAAAAGGAATTTGTTTAAAAATATATTAGCTATAATAAAAAGGCTTGTAAGTTCAAAGCTTTCCGATGATGCAGTAAAAAAAGCAGAGCTTTACGACGAACTTAATATTTTTATAATAAGACTTCCCTATAGGGTGAGCGAACTTAAAAAACCGAGCCGTTTTAAAATGCGAAGGCTTAAAAAAATTATAAAGAAGCTGTGTTCGGATTATTCCATTGAAAGGTGCTTTTTTCCTGCTAATCTGCCCGATGTACCGGATATTGGCCTGTGTATTAGAAATCCTTTCTTGGGGCATTTTCTTTATAAAGCATTACTGGTAAATATTTTAAAGATGATTTCGGAGAAAAAGGGTAAAGATATAAGGGAACTTGGTGTTGCAATTTTACATGGAAACGAACAAAATATTTTGTATTTATATATGAAGATTTTATCAACTATTTCAAAGTTTTTGACGATAATAACTCACGAGAAGGAGTTAATTGAAAAAATTGCTGACGATATTTTTGAAGAGACGGGATTGGCAGTCAGGGTAACGGATAATGTAATTAGCGGTATGGAAGATGCACAAGTAGTAGTGAATCTTACTGATTTATGCAATTTTAATCTTACCAAGAAGATAAAATCCGATGCATCCGTTATAAATTATGGAAGTATCAACACTGATAAGATAAAGTTTTCCGGTACAATAATTAATGATGTTGATATTATTTTGCCGAAAAGATTTGAAGAAATGATGGGAAAGGACATTTATAAATTTTATAAAAGACTGGAGCTGGCGGAAATTATTTTACTAAACAAGCTCAAAATTGGAACATGCACAACTTGCGATAATGTCGATTATTCTGTAATAGAAGAGCTTGAAAGGCAATTTGAAAGCGACGGATTTAGCCTTGTTCCAGTTTTTGTATAATTTGCATTATAAAAAACTTTTTTTGCTGGCAGGTTATTGACAACATTGGTTCAGTGGTCTATAATGAATAAAAATTGATTAAAATAAATCGTGTTTATGAGTTTATTGCAAGTGCAGTGATTTATAATATTGACGAATCTAATTATACTGGTTCCATTTCGTTTGTACTATTGATAGAAGTAATTTTTTATGTTCGTGGTTCCATGGCATAGCTTAAAGTGCTGTTATACCATTTCGGTGCGGATTGTATTTCAAGAATATCAATTTTAGAATAAATAAGAAGGAAATGCATATATTATCAACACGAAATTCAAAGTAAAGGAGAGGCTTCAAATGGTAAATAAAGAAGTTGTTCTAACCTATGAAGGATTGCAAAAGTTGGAACAAGAACTGGAGAACTTAAAGACTGTGAAGAGAAGAGAGGTAGCTGAGAGAATTAAGCAAGCTCTTTCATTTGGTGATATATCTGAAAATTCCGAGTATGATGAGGCAAAGAACGAACAGGCTTATATTGAAGGAAGAATATTTCAGTTGGAGAATATGCTGAAAAATGCCAAAGTTATAGATGAGGATGATATAAAAACTGATGTTGTGGGTATAGGTTCTAAAGTTAAGGTTTTGGATATGGAATTTGACGAAGAAGTTGAGTATTATATAGTTGGTTCTACTGAAGCTGACCCCTCACAATACAAAATTTCCAACGAGTCTCCGGTGGGGAAGGCTCTTATCGGGCAAAAGCAAGGAAGTGTTGTTGAAGTTATGGTGCCTGACGGTGTTATCAAGTTTAAGATTTTAGAAATCAATAAGTAATCTTATATATCTTGTAATATTAATTTGGAATAATATATACTTTAAATAAGTATATTAGAAATAACAGTTTACATTAAATGTAAGCTGTTATTTTATTTATTATTTCTGTGCCTTGGCGAAGTGTTCTTTGCAAGGTTGCTATAAAGTTGCTATATATATAATATAGAGTGTATAATATTATAGTATATGTTGGACATTAGGCCGATTGATGCTACAGATATTAAGGAAGGAGGAATTTTTTTATGTCAGAGGGTTTGAAGTTTGTTGAGGAAAAACTCGATGATTCAGTTAAATTAAGTTTGTTTGGCGAGGTGGATATTTATACTTCTCAAGAGCTTAAAGAGAAGCTTTACAGCATAGTTGACAACAATCAAACTGATTTGATAATAGATTGTAAGGAGCTAAACTATATTGACAGCACGGGTCTAGGTATTTTTGTAGGTGCTCTCAAGAAAACCAAACAGTATGGGAAAAAGATTGTCATAACCAGCCTTAAGGACAATATTAAAAAGCTGTTTATTATAACCGGGTTGGATAAAGTTTTTGTTATTGAATAGTGAGGTGAAAAAATGAATTCTGTTTCTGACAAAATTGAGCTCACTCTGCCGTTTAAAGCAGAATATGTCAGTGTTGCGAGATTGGTTGCTTCAGGCGTGTGCAATCGAATTGGATTTGACATTGAAACCATAGAGGACATAAAAGTTGCCATATCTGAGGTTTGCAGTAAAATAGTCAGCATAGGCAGTAAAACAGCGGATAATTACACTATTGTATATGATATTACCGAGAATGCCTTAAATGTTGTTTATGTTTGCGATGATCCGTCTATAAAGTGTATATTCGACGAGGAAAAAGACGGTCTGGCAATAAGCATAATAACTGCATTGATGGACAGTGTGGTACTGTGTGATAAATCAAACAGGATAATATCCATGTCAAAAGTACTTGAGGGGAATAGATAGTCATGATGGACGATACAGTAAACAATAACAATGCTGTCAATGACAACGATGAGTTGTTTAAAATATATAAAGAGACAAAAAGTGTTGAAATAAGAAATAAGATTGTCGGTAAATATCTTTATCTTGCTGAAATACTTGCAAAAAAATTTTTAAATAGAGGCATTGATTATGAAGATATTTATCAAGTGGCTTCTATTGCTTTAATTAAAGCAGTTGAAAGATTCGAACCCGACAAGGGCGTTAAGTTTATTAGCTTTGCAACACCTACTATTATTGGCGAAATAAAGAGATACTTCAGGGACAAAGGTTCCGTTATCAGGGTTCCCAGAAGAATATATGAGGTTTATCAGAAAATTAACCAGGCCAGGGATTTTTTGACCCAGGAATTACAGAGGCCTCCTAGGATAGATGAGCTTGCAAAATATTTAAATGTCAGCGAAGAAACTGTTGTTGAAATTATTGAATCCTACAACGCTTATAATGTCCAGTCCTTCAATCAGAATGTGTATGCCAATGACGAGCTGGAGCTTCATGAAGTTATCGGCGATGAGGATACCACCTTCGAAAGAATTGAGAATAGGGATTTCCTCGAAAAAAGTCTTGATAAATTCAGCGATGTTGAAAGAGAATTTATAAATATGAGCATTCCTGTAATGAAACAAAATGATCTTTGAAAAAGAAGATGCCAGGCTG
>NZ_DAORXT010000102.1:0-10133 GCF_035371925.1 Acetivibrio sp.
ATTTATCTTATTTTGAGACAGCCCCTTATAAAGGATTATTATTAATATTCATAATATTAGCGGTTAAACTTTACAGTAAGAGCATTGTAAACTATTACCGACATTTCGCCGCGAGTAAGCTTATGATTTGCGTCAAGGTTAAGATTGGTTGAGAGTTTGAGTTCATTTGCTTTGTTTATTATATTGTCTGGCCATTCGCCTTTTAGCGTCTTTTCATATCCAAGGGCACGAATTACGACAGCAAGGGCTTCAGCGTAAGTTACATCATTATTGGGTGCAATGGTATTGTCAGGGTAACCTGAAACAAGGTCATACTTGATTGCACGTTTTATATTGTTGTAAGCCCAGTGATTTTTGTTAATATCGGTGAAAGTAACTTTTACGCTGTCAAGATCAGTATCTGTGTCATATCCCATCAAATTTACAACTAAAGTTATAAATTCGCTTCTTTTAATTTTGTTTTCAAGTCTTAGGGAGCCATCCTCATAGCCTTTCATAATTCCCAAAGCTACGAGAGCATTCGCATTCTTTGTCTGCACCTCAGGAATTGACTCAGCCCCTGCGTAAATTGAAGTTAAAGAGAGTACTATGGCCAAAACAAATGAGAGAATTATGTATTTTTTCACGCTATCAACTCCATTATAGTATTTTATTTACGGCAATATACTTAAATTATACACCATAAAGAATAAACCAAACATTAAATAATAATTACAATTCTCGCAGAAAAAGTGTTTAGTCTCAGCTTTATCACCTTAAATCCAAAAAAATGCATATATATGCGGAATAATTAAAACTATAATAACCAAAACTAAACTCAGTACAAGAAAAGGAGGAAAAATTATGTCAAAAACTATTGCAGCAGTTTTTGATGATTACAGCAGTGCGGAAAGAGCAGCGCATCAGATAAAGGAGCAGGGGCTTAGAACTGACGATATTTCAATAGTGACAAAGCAGGATCAGGGCGGCAACGATGAAAAAGGCTTTTTTATGGGAAAAGGGGACACTACTGCGAACATGTCTTTAGGTAAAAATGAAGGCGGAGTAAACGACAACATATCCAATGGAGTGGTATCCGGAGGAATACTTGGAGGATTGGCAGGATTGCTGATCGGTGCAGGAAGCATGGTTATACCGGGATTGGGAATTGTAGCTGCTGCAGGTCCGATAACGGGACTTATTTCCGGAGCAGTTACAGGAGGTATTGTCGGCGGACTTATTGATTTGGGTATTCCGGAAAACAAAAGCCGTCAGTATGAAACGGATATTAAGGCAGGTAAAACACTTTTCAGCATGAAAGCAGATGACGACAAGATTGACAAGATTAGTGAAATATTAAGAAGCAACGGTGCCGTAAGCGTGGACAGTTACTAGATTTATCATCCAGGAAAAAAACTATAATAAAAAGCGAAGGGTTGATTCCCCTCGCTTTTATTATTGAAATTTATTCGGATACAAGTGTTTCATCAACAACTTCACCGGGAAGCGGTGGCTGCGGTGTCGGATCGGATGCCGGCAATAATGATGTTTCGGGGACTGGAGAATGAGTTTCTGCTGATTTGGCAGCTTTTTTAGTACCCCTCTTGATAATGGTTTCATAAGGAATGTAAGTACTTCTGTGAATCTTGTTATCACTTACAACATTACCGTTAACCTTTACTATTTTATATGTGTCTATGGTATATCCTGTATATCCCGACTGAATAACCACTGTCTGACCCTCTTCAAGATTTGGGTCATCTACATATTTGACAGGCGATGGCTTTGAGCCCACCTGAACATGCTTTATTTCCACCGTTTTTGACGGTTCTTCCTTTGTGCCGTAGAGTGTGAAATATACGCTGTTGTTCTTTACACTGGATACAATTTTAATTGGCCAGTTTGTATTGTTTTTAAACCTGAAATCCGATTCGTTGTATGAAACAGCAGCATCTCTCCCCAGTGGAATATATGATACGGTAAATATGTGATTATGCCTTTCTACTGTTTCCAAGTCTGCAAAAAGCACTGCACTGTAAAGGGTCGACGACACTTGACATACTCCTCCGCCAATTCCGTCCACTATTTTGCCGTTAACATACTCTTTTGCAGTCTTAAATCCATTTGCTACTGTTCTTGGGCCAACTACATTATTAAATGAAAACTCTTCGCCGGGAGCAAGAATTTTACCGTTTATTTTTGATGCTGCAATACCTATATTAACTCCTCTGTTGTAGTTGTTTTGACCCGCTGTGGAAAAGGATGTACTTGATGATGCAAGAACATCTTTAAAAAGTTTTGCATTTACATCATCCGTTGTAACTTTCGGCTGCGTGAATTTTACCGGAAGTAATATTTCTTTGTCTGTGGTGTTTTCATTTTGCTTAATTATATCGGTAAGTTCCGATTTTGAAATTTCACGACCCAACTGGTGGGGAATAACTTTTACACTGTTGTTTTCAACGGCCGGTTTTGCATCAACCGGTTCTGCAACTATTTGATTATAAATATCGTCAATGTCAATCGCTTTGGGCATGTTTGTTATAACAGGAACGTCAAAGGTTCCGCCGGTGCACGTTTTTATTGAGTCCTCAATAATTTCAAAAGCTTTTTCTTTATCTATTGATTTACCGGGATGTCCGGTAGTAAAGGTAACCTTGTTATCCTGTATGGAGAGATTTGCTTCTTTGACCGAAACCAGTGTTTTGGAATAAAAATCGTCAACTATCTCGCTGACTTTGTCATGATTGTAGGAGTACTCTAAACTTAGCCGAACACCTTTCTTACTGGCATTGAAAATTTCAGACAACCTTGCAAATATATTTCCTTTTCTGCCCACATCAAAAGCTTTTTGAGCGGCTTCTTCAATTTCATATTTCAAGTCTATTTTGGACAAGTCAACTTCCGCAGTTACACCATCGTTTTCTAGAATAACCTTTATATCTTTTGACTTTTCGGTATAGCTTGAATTAAGAGAGTCATAAATGTCTCCGAGAGTCATTCGGCTGATGTTTATATCATTTATAAACACACCTTTGTAGACCCTATCATAGGATAGCGTAGAATAAATAAAAAATATGGATATGAGTATGCAAACCGATATCAATACCAATAAGCAGATTAATACTATTTTTGTTCTTGGATTTAAACTCTTTTTTTGAACTACAGGGTCAGCCATAAAAAACACTCCAAATCAAATTTAATTTTTAAAATAATACTTATTAATTATATGTTTAGACGTATTTGCCTGAAGTTTGGTTCGAAATAAACCGAATCGATTGCATCGAAAATATAAAATTACCATTATTCCTTATCTTGGGATAATTATATTATCGCAAGTTTATTACAAAAAAACAATATATTATTAAATGAAAAAATGTAAATTGCTGTATTATAATAATATTCACAACCTTTAATGTTATTATCGGTTAAGAAGCTTTTTTTGCTTATGTTTTAAAGCCTTATATCAAGCCATATTCAGAAAGAATGTTTTTCCAGTAAATATTAGAATCCAAGAATAATAGGTCCAATACTTTTCTTAAAATGAAAACCTCCGTTTTTTTATTAAAAAAATGCTATTAATAGTGTATTAAAGGACAAAGTATTCGGTTAATAATCATTGCAAAATGTATAGTCAAGGTAAAAACTGCTTATACTTAATAATGTATGAAACTGTATTTGATTTAAGAATATTATGAAAGTGAAACTTAAAAAAATAAATATAAGGTGATTGTATGAATTTAAGTACACAAAGAAATCTGAATATCAGACTTTTGAAGAATGTCATATTCACAAAATTGTCCGGTTTATTAGTAAAAGCAAAAAGTGAATTGACAGAAGATGAAGAGTTTAAAGAAGTTGAAGAATTGATAAAATGCATTAAAGATGCAAAAAAAGAGTGGATTAGTGCCACTGCAAATTTTGAGCATGCTACTGACAGTGAAATAATTGACTATTACACCTATGAGATAAAAGCCTATCAGTTAAGATATGAGTATCTTTTGAAAAAGGCAAAGGAAAAAGGAATAAAAGTAAACGAAGACAGCATTATTGTTTGATATTTTAGCCCCACTTCTGCTTATACAAAATCTATTTTTGTAATAAATGTTTGACCCAAACTATATATTTATATATATGAAAGGATTTATTTTCATTAAGCCGTATGAAAATAAAACCTTGTTGATTTAAAAGTACAAAAGTGAAAGCGGAGTGGGGATGCATATGGCTGTGGAATTTGGAACAGTATCTACTTATGTAATAGGAATAGTACTTTTATATTTTTTGGGAAAGTATCTGGTTGTCCCGATGAAAACTGTCTTAAAACTTGTATACAATGGTCTGATTGGGGCAGTCGCCGTTCTGGTAATTAACTTTGTAGGGGGTAATTTCGGCTTTCAAATTGCATTAAATCCTTTAACGTCAATTATTGTAGGTACGCTGGGAGTACCGGGAGTACTTACGATATCAATTCTAAAATATCTTTTCGGAGTGTAAAAGCAATCTCAAATTCCATATAATACCTCTTTTATGCAATCAATAAAAAATTAAAACTTCGTGTAAATGCATAAGAAATTGTATACAAAGAACATAGAAAGAGCAAATCAATGCAGATATCAAGCCATTTTCAATTTAGATTTCTTGACAAAAAATTGACAAACAATTATACTTGAAGATGTATTAATCTATGTTTTTGATAATACAAAGCTGAATTTTTTCAGCATAAAACTTCTCATAAATAAAATAAGGAGGATTACCACATGGGCAAGGTTGTTGAAATCAGATGGCATGGGCGTGGCGGACAAGGTGCCAAAACTGCATCGCTTTTGCTGGCTGACGCTGCATTCAATACCGGAAAATACATACAGGGTTTTCCGGAATACGGTCCAGAAAGAATGGGCGCACCGATCACGGCTTATAACAGGATTAGTGACGATAAACTTACCATTCACAGCAACATTTATGAGCCAGATTATGTTGTAGTTGTAGACGATACTCTTTTGACATCGGTTGATGTTACATCAGGTTTGAAGGAAGATGGAGCTATTATTGTCAACACTCCAAAATCTCCTGACGAAATAAGACCTCTTTTAAAGGGTTACAAGGGAAAAGTTTGCACAATTGACGCAAGAACCATTTCTATTGAAACTTTGGGAAGATATTTCCCAAACACTCCAATGCTTGGTGCTGTAGTAAAGGTTAGCAAAATCATGGACGAAAAAGAATTCCTCGACGATATGGTAGAATCATTCAAGCATAAGTTTGCAAACAAGCCTGAGGTTGTTGAGGGCAATATTAAGGCTCTCGAGAGGTCAATGCAGGAGGTGAAGGGATTATGAGCAAAAAGGAATTGAGAGACGTAAGACCTGATGTTACTTGGAAAGATATAACACCTGGCGGAGCAATAGATTCTCCCGGAAATGCACATCTTTTTAGGACAGGCGATTGGCGTTCGATGAAGCCTGTTTGGAATTCGGAAAAATGCAAACAGTGTTTGCTTTGCAATCCGGTATGTCCTGATTCATCCATATTGGTAAATGAAGAATCAAAAATGACAGGTATAGATTATGATCACTGTAAAGGATGTGGCATTTGTGCAAAGGTATGTCCTTTCAAAGCCATAGACTTTGTAGAGGAAGTATAAGGAAGGGGGATGCAAAATGGGAATAAGAGAAAGGCTTAGCGGTAATGAAGCAACAGCGATTGCTATGAAACAGATAAATCCTGACGTAGTTGCGGCGTTTCCAATAACACCATCTACAGAAATTCCTCAATATTTCTCTTCATTTGTTGCCGATGGTGTTGTTGATACAGAATTTATAGCAGTAGAATCCGAGCACAGTGCAATGTCTGCATGTATAGGTGCTCAGGCTGCAGGTGGAAGGGCGATGACTGCCACATCTGCAAACGGTTTGGCATATATGTGGGAGGCTTTGTATATAGCAGCAAGTTCAAGACTTCCAATTGTGTTGGCGGCTGTAAACAGAGCACTTTCCGGTCCTATCAATATCCATAACGACCACAGTGATACTATGGGAGCTAGGGATTCCGGATGGATACAAATATACAGTGAAAACAATCAGGAAGCTTACGACAATATGCTTATGGCCCACAGAATAGGTGAGCACCCGGATGTAATGCTTCCTGTTATGGTATGTCAAGACGGATTTATTACTTCTCACGCTATAGAAAATATTGAATTGGTGGAAGATGAAAAGGTTAAGGCTTTTGTTGGAGAATATAAGCCTGCTCAATATCTTCTCGACAGAGAAAATCCGATTTCTGTAGGTCCGTTAGACCTTCAAATGCATTATTTCGAGCACAAGAGACAGCAGGCTCAGGCAATGGCAAATGCCAAGAAGGTAATTCTTGAAGTGGCGGAAGAATTCTATAAGCTTACAGGAAGAAAGTACGGATTGTTTGAAGAATATAAGACTGATGATGCTGATGTAGCTATCGTTGTTATGAACTCCACTGCTGGTACTGTAAAATATGTTGTTGACCAGTACAGGGCAAAAGGCTTGAAAGTTGGTTTGATAAAGCCAAGAGTGTTCAGACCGTTCCCTGTTGATGAATTGGCTGAGGCTTTATCAAAGTTTAAGGCAGTAGCAGTTTTAGACAAGGCAGACAGCTTCAACGCAGCCGGAGGACCTTTGTTTACTGAAATAACAAGTGCTCTCTTCACAAAAGGAATATTCGGTCCTAAGGTTATAAACTACATTTTCGGACTTGGTGGAAGAGACGTTAAAGCTGATGATATACAAGTTGCTTATGATAAATTGTTAGAAATCGCAAGTACAGGTAAAGTAGACTCAGTATACAATTACCTTGGCGTTAGAGAATAGGAGGTGCGGTAAATGGCTTATAATTTAAAAGAAGTAGCTAAAAAACCGGAAAGGCTTACCGGCGGACACAGAATGTGTGCAGGCTGTGGAGCTCCGATAGTTGTTAGACAGATATTAAAGGCATTAAAGCCGGAAGACCATGCAGTTATATCAAGTGCAACAGGTTGTTTGGAAGTTTCAACTTTTATTTATCCATATACAGCATGGAAGGATTCTTTCATTCATAGTGCGTTTGAAAATACCGGTGCTACAATCTCCGGTGCGGAAGCAGCTTATAATGTATTAAAGAAAAAAGGAAAAATTCAAGGGGAGACAAAGTTTATCGCATTCGGCGGTGACGGCGGAACATACGATATAGGATTCCAGGCATTATCGGGAGCAATGGAAAGAGGACATGACATGGTTTATGTTTGCTACGACAATGGAGCATACATGAACACGGGTATTCAGAGGTCTTCTGCAACTCCAAAATATGCCGATACTACAACTTCACCTGCAGGAAAGAAAATACCCGGTAAGATGCAGCCAAGAAAAGATCTTACTGAGATAATGTCAAACCATCACATACCTTATGTTGCTCAAACTGCTCCGATAGGTAATATGAAAGATCTTTATGAAAAGGCTGAAAAGGCAATTTATACACCCGGACCTGCATTCCTTAACGTATTGGCGCCATGTCCAAGAGGATGGAGATACAACACTCCCGATTTGATGGAATTGAGCAAAATGGCTGTTGAAACATGTTTCTGGCCGCTTTATGAGGTTATTGACGGCAAATATATAATAAACTACAAACCGAAGGAAAAGGTTCCTGTTAAGGAATTCTTGAAACTCCAAGGAAGATTTAAGCATCTCTTTAAGGCTGGCAATGAGTATATGTTGGAAGAAATACAGAAGGAAGTTGACAGCAGATGGGAAAGACTTTTACAATTAGCTGGAGAAGCTTAAAAATAATAAAGTAAATTATTAATAAAAAGACCTGGGTATTTAGCCTGGGTCTTTAAATTTGTAATGATTTATAATTCAGATTTAGAGCTTTTGAGAAGAGCTTTTGGAACTTTGGGTTGGTGGAAAAAGAAGAAACAGGCAGAACTTGCCGATAGAACTGCAAACAGGGTAACAGCAAAGGACACTATACTTAAAGTTTTTTTAAACATAAAAAATTACTCCCCTCCATACATATTCCCTAGCGATTATGAAGCCAGTATTATATTAAAGTCATTGCAAAAAGATTGATTTATATACAAAGTTAGTGGTCGATAAGGTGAGATTTCAAGCTAATTAAAGCATCTTTGGCTTCATTAATGTTTTGTTCGTCTATGAGTCTATATATATATTCTATATTTTGAATAACTTCATTATTATTAAGAGTACTTTTGTTCTTGTAGAACTCATGGATGTTTTTTACGGCGAGGGTTAGAATTATAGTTACAAACAGGGAAATAAAAATATTTATTTTCAGTAAATATACATTTTGAGATGAAGTTATTGCGGCCGTTTCAAAGATTAACATTTTGGTCATGAGAAAAGAAAGAAAACCGATAGTAGACAGAGATATTAAATATACAATCAATTGAATATAATACACTTTTGTTTTTATGCTTGTATTATCCATATTTACAATCTTAAACTTGAACCGGTAAAACAAAACTGCCAAAATTATCTGCAGCGAACGAATAATCAGGACAGACGTGGCAAAGTTTGAGGCATTATGATAAAATTCCTTTTCACCGTCAATTTTAAGAATCAATGAAATAATAACGGAAAAAGGCATTTCAACAAGCAATATCAATGAGAAGGCGAGTACGGAGGCGGTTACTGCTTCGTAAAATTTGAATTTTGCAATCAGTATCAATAATATGATGTCAAGAAATAATAACAATAGCGAAGCTTCGGAGCCAAGTCCGAATTTTTCGCGCAGGATATAGCTGATAGAAGTAGCAATAGAAGCTATTGCCAATATTCTAAAGTAATTGGAGCGAGTCTTAAAATAACTGTATTTGCCGATGGAAAAAAAACCTAATAAAATAAAGATTATTTGTTCGGAAAAACTAACCAAAATATATTGAATTAGTGACATGTTTTGCATATACAACACTCTCCCGTATTTGTATTGATCCACAGAACAATTTGATATTAGGTAAATTATTTCTTAACATTTTTTACCCTACCAATAAATCTATTTTGAATTTTTGACTTCGTTTACGATAGTATCTATCAGTAAATTTAAAGTATTTGCGCTTATATTCTTCTTTCGAGCCTCCACTGCAGCTTTAATGTATGGTATATTTTCTTCTGAGGAAAGAAAACTCTTAATCTCATCATTAAGCTTGCAAAAAGCTGCGAACTCTTTGTTAAAGGACTGGGAAGCTGCTTTTAAAACAGTTTCATTATATTTGGCTCGTTCCTTTTGAAGGCTTTCCTCCGTATTGAGTACATACCAAAAGTCCGGAGATACCTGGGCATATTTTGAAAGAATGTTTATCGTCCCGGGAAAAGGTTCAATATCTCCGTCTAGATAACCTTTTATCTGGGAGGGTTTGATTTGATATCCCGTCTTTTCGTATATGTTATGGGAAAACTCTTCGATGGTCATATTCCCCATAATGAGCTTAATATTTTTTACAAAAATATCATGATCGAATTTTTTTTGAATTTGAATATCCTCGCTCAAGTATCCTGCTGCTTTCAGGAGTTCTTCGTACGGATAGTTGTATGCCTTTGAAATCATCTTTAAAGTTTCGGGCTTTGGATTGGAATCCTTGCCTGTACGGGGATCAACTTCTCTTTCAAGGATACTTAAGTATGAGTAACTTATTCCCATTTTTTTTGCTGCCTGCCTTATTGACCACTTTTTACTTAACCTTATTTCTTTGAATAGCTTGCCTAAATTGCTCATATCATCCATCCTATATCAATCATAGTTTAAAAATTAAGTTGCTCTGTAAAATTGCAAGATAAATTTGGAAACCGGCAATAAAGTAAATTAAAATAAAATATCAATAAGATCATAATGAAAAATAAATATTTGTAAAAGTGAACAATAAATTATACTAAAATAATAAACTTCATAAATGATAAAATAGAAAAACAAAATATATTCTTATTTTAAAGGATTTTTAAAAGTATTTCAAAACAAATTTTCATAAATTAGGTTAAATATAAAATAATTAGTAGTAAATAAATGTAATTTGTATAGAACAGAAGAATTAATAATTATTTTTTTAAACCAATTATTGACATGAAAGTGAAAATAGTATAATATGATTGTCCCACAAAAAGCTAGAAAATATAAACAAATAGAGCAAAATA
>NZ_DAORXT010000103.1:0-10079 GCF_035371925.1 Acetivibrio sp.
GATCTAACTTAGAAAAGCTAAAAAAATTGTCTTGACGATGGGGAGCATTATATTCTGTTGTTGCCTATGGTGATGTAGTAAAAATATTTGGTGTGCCAGAAAGTGTAATTGCAGTTACTGGAATTTCAACAAATCATACTTTGAGTGCTGATATTATACTTAATAGTAAGAAAAATGGTATTTTTTGGGTCGTTCGTCTGATGCTTTTGATTATCAGGGGATTCTAACGCATGAATTTGGTCATTTGACAGGTTTAGCTGATAATTTTGTTCTGGATTTTACTAAGGAAGTTCAAACAATGTATGGTTACGCTAGTCCAACATCAAAGGTTGTAAATGGGGTATATTATATAGAATCATATCAATTAAGGAGCATTGAAGCAGATGATATTGCTGGAAAAAATGCTTTGTGGAATTAAAGTTTTATTCGAAAGAAGGAAAAGAATATGAAAAGAAAGTTAAAAATTGGTATACTGCTTATTGTGATTGTTTCAATAGGTTGCATAGTTTTTGGGGCTTCCTTTATAAAAAATAATGAAGAGGAAAAAGAAGGAGACGTGCTGTTAAGTCTTGAGGAATATGAAAAAGAATATGGTAAGAGTGATGTCGTTTTACGTTTCTTATAAGAAGGCGAATTAACTTCTGAACATCTTTTTGGAGAAGGAAGCTTGATTGTAAAGGGTAAATTAAAAGGTATAAAGGGAGTTGCTTTTACAATTGGTGAAGCTCCGTGTATGGTATATAAACTTGAAGTTACTGATACGATAGTTAATAGCACAGGAAAAGAGCGTAAAGTAGTTAATTTCTTTATTCCTGAAATGGTAATTCCTCATGTGGAAGACAAATTGCAGACGGAACAAGAATCGGTCTTTTATTTGACACTCTATGATGAGACATTTCCTCATTTAAAGTATTACCAGGGGAATAGAAAACTTTAGTGAGAACAGCGAAGGTAAAGAAAAGTATAAACAGTTGAAAAAAGATTTAACAGAGAGAAAAAAAGACTTTGATAATGAGAAGAAAAAGAATAAGAATAAAAAGAGCCGGTAATAGAAGTAAAAAAGCTCCTGCTTCCGGGTAAAAACAATAATCCGGGATAAGGGGCTTTTTTTACAAAGCTATATCATTCTTGCCACAACCCTTAGGATTGAACTGTCCGCCTTTATATTAAGAGGAAGGGCTATAACTTCAAATTTTTCAGCATCAAGAAGCTTTTCGAGGTTTGTGAGATTCTCAAGGATGAAAATTTTGTTTTTAAGAAGCAGTCTGTGAACCGAAAAAGGCGGTTTGTCGGGAGAAGGAGTATCCATTCCGAGGATTTTGATTTTTCTTTCCACCATAAATTCTGCAAATTCCATATCAACAACAGGGTGACAATTGAAATACTCCTCCGTGCCGAATTTACGGCAAAGCCCGGTATAGAGCAGAAGGATACAGCCATTAGTTATTATATCTTTGAACTCTTTTTTTAGTTTGATTACCGGCTCATTTCTCACGTCGATTATACATCCCTCGCCGATAAAAGATTCTAAAGGGTAGTCGCAAATATATTCCTTTGAATCGATAAGGTGCATGGGAGAGTCAATATGGGTGCCGGAGTGCATATCTATATGTAGCCTGTGATTGGTGTAGCTGTTCTCTTTAAGTTTTCGTGTATTAACAAGCCTTGTTTCTTCATCCCCGGGATATGCCGGAAGACAGTCTATTATTTTATGGCTAAGATCAATAAACTTCATGAGCCCATCTCCTCTGTGCAATCAGTATTTACAAATATAAAACTTGTGAGAGATTTTTCTATTTTCAGTATAACACAATTTTTGCCTTCTTTATTTATTTTTTAACCCATGCTAAAATAAGTAATTGAAATCGGGAGAAAGTGAAGAGTGAGTTTATGAACCATGAAGACTTTTTCAGGCTTTTGGCTGACAAATATAATATAAATCTTAATCCTCAACAAAAAGAGGCTGTTTTGCGGGTTCACGGGCCTTCTCTGCTGCTTTCTGTGCCGGGAGGGGGAAAAACCACTGTAATTGTGTCCAGGTGTGCCAATATGGTTCTAAATCATAAAATTGACCCCGGCAAAATACTGACGCTGACATTCAGCAAAGCGTCGGCCCAAGATATGAAAAACCGGTTTTGCGATATTTTCGGCAAAGAATTGGCATCCAGCATGACATTTTCAACAATTCACAGCTTTTGCTATAGGGTTGTACGCTTCTATACCGAAAGCAAAAACAAGCCAATGCCCCAAATTATAGAAGGCAATGAAAGCCCGGTTAATAAAAATCAAATACTAAAGAAGATTTATATGGATATCAACAATGAATATATAAGCGATGACAGGCTTGAGGACTTGTCCAACTCCATCAGCTTTGTCAAAAATATGCTGTACACTGAGGATGATATAAGGGAATTGGATGTCGGAATCAAAAATTTCGTTGATATTTATAATGCATATGAAAAGCGTAAGAAAAATGAAGGCTGTATAGATTATGACGACATGCTTACCGGCACTTATCAGCTTCTTAAAAGAAATTCAGAGATTATTAATATGCTTAGAGAAAGCTACCATTATATTAATGTTGACGAGTCCCAAGACACATCTTTGGTACAGCATGAGATTATAAAGCTTGTTGCCTATCCGAGAAACAATATTTTCATGGTGGGGGATGAAGACCAGAGCATCTATGGGTTTAGGGCCGCTTTTCCCCAAGCACTTTTAGATTTTGGGAAGACCTATCCCGGTGCTAAAATTCTATTGATGGAAAAAAACTATCGCTCCACCAAGAGTATTGTGATTCCGGCAAATATTTTTATAAAGCAGAACAAAGGGCGTTATCAAAAGAATATGTATACCGAGAATGATGAAGGCGAGGCTGTAGTATTCAAGCATGTAGAGAGCCGTAACGAACAGTATGCATATCTCACTTCGGTTTTGAAAAATAAGAGGAATTTATCGGAATGTGCCATACTTTACAGGAATAATATTTCTGCCATTCCGCTGGTGGATTTTCTGGAATACAATAACATACCTTTTTATATTAGAGATACCAATCTTCATTTTTTCAAGCATTGGGTTGTAAATGACATCCTTGCTTTTATCCGGCTTGCACTAAATCCCCGTGATATTGAAGCTTTCGGACAAATTTACTACAAAACCAATGCGTTTATAAAACGTGAAATGTTTGAGTATGTTGTAGAGAACATGGGGAAGGGTAAAGGAGCCATTGAAACTTTGCTATATTACCCTGGTTTGTCTAAAGAGACTTATGAAGCAATAAAGTATTTGGCCGGTCAGATTGAAACCATTGATTATTTTAAACCTTTGAAGGCGATAGAGTTTATAGAGAAGGAATGCGAATATGAAAAGTATGTTCGCAGGGCGGCAAAGGAATTGGGATATTCCGTTGAAAGCCTTAATTATATTATTGACAGTCTCAAGTCAATAGCTTCAAGGGTTGATACCTTCGATGAGTTTTTTGAAAGACTATCGGTACTAAAATCCGCGGTGGAAAATTCAAGCAAAAACAGAAATAAAAATGCAGTGGTTTTGACGACTATACATTCCAGTAAAGGTCTCGAGTTTGACAGGGTATATATGATTGACCTGGTGGACGGGCAATTTCCGTCATCAAAGAGCATAAGCGATTTAAAGGAAGGAAATTGCGCATTAATGGAGGAAGAAGTCCGGCTTTTCTATGTGGGTGTGACCAGAGCAAGAAAATACCTTGAACTTATAACTTTTTCAAAGGCAAATAACAAGCAGGTTTCAGTATCTAGATTTGTTAATCGTTTTAATATAGCCCAAAGACAAGCTCAAAGTAGAGCTTTACCCAATGAGATTTGCGAAGGGGCAGTATTGGAACATGTGGTATTTGGACAAGGATTGGTGATAAGGCTTGATGAAGCTAAAGATTTAATTGTAATTGAATTTGAAAGCGTGGGAACTAAAATGCTTTCGTTAAAAACGTGTATTGAGGGGAAAAAGATACAGCCTGCAAAGATTTCTTGATTATGCTTATATATGAAATGAAGTATTATTAATAATATAAATCGGAAACATACATACCTTCATAAATGCCTCTGTGGATACAATTTCATAAAATAAGTATTAGTGCATTTATTTATAGTACATATGTTTCCGAGTGTTATGCATTGAAGTTAGAGGGCATTTATTGAATCTGCCAACCCTTTTGACTGCCGGATTTGACTTTAATTGTTAGCAGCCATATTTGTCATAATCTTTTCCGTTGAAGAACAGCAACAAGAAAAGAATTATGAAGAATAAGATTTCGCTGTTGTCATTGAAGAAATTCTTTTTAAAGATTCCTGACATTTTATTCACCTCCGCGAATATCAAGATACTATATTCTATTCAATTGGAGGTAAAGGGGTGCTTGTTAGAGAAAACCATTTTATATGTTAATTTACCGGGTAAAAATGGGGATTTCAAATGACAGGTTCATTTTATTGAAGTTGAAGCTAAAGTGTATAAAATCAAAAAGGGAGAATAAAAGCTTTACAAAATGAAAAGAAGAGGAACATTTTTCCTCTTCTTCATTAATGGTGCGGACGGTGGGACTTGAACCCACATGCTTTCGCATACGCCCCTCAAACGTACGTGTCTGCCAATTCCACCACGACCGCGCGTTATCTCGTTTCAGCATAATAAATTATACTAGCATTCTACCTATATGTCAATAGTTTTTTTAAATAAAATTTTTAATTTTTTGGTCAATATAAAGAAACTGTCCGTGTTTTTCCGTCCAAGCTTACTTTCATATTAAATGCTTCGGCTATGTATCTAACCGGTATATATGTTCTGTCGTTGATTATAACAGGAGTGGTATCCATTTTTCTCATGCTTTTATCAACGTAATAAGTATCGCTATTTATTGCAAAATTTATTGTAATACCGTCTTTTACAATTACAATTTCCTTTGTTTTATCCAGCCACTGAACGCTGGCGTTTATGGTTTCGCAAAAACTCCTCAGGGGAACCATAACTCTGCTGTTGTTATCTAAATAAGGCGGCACTTGTGAAAAATCAAAATACTTTTCTGCATATGTAACTTTTATATTGCTCAAATCATATATATTTTTTATCAAATTATGTATATCTTCTGCCTCATCCAAAATATATATAACGTTATTTACCGATATTCCGGAAGGGAAGGCATATTTTGCAAGTGGAGTGTTCATACCTGAAGCGAAAAAGGATACGGCATAACTCCATCCGCCGCTTTTTCTTTCATCAGTCTTTATTTTGTATGTTGCATTGCTGAAAGCTGTATAAATATCCTCGAGCAATTTGGAAGACTTTACTATAACAAATTCTCCGGTAGTACCGTTCCTAATTTCAATATGATGAATATCTTCAAGAGCCATTTGGGTTATTTCATTAAATTGAATATTGCTTGTGCTTTTTATTTCCGATGCATTTGCAACTTGGATAAATGCAGAGTTAAATAATGACAGTAAAATGGCAATTACAATACAAAAAGTTCTCATTTTCATTTTTATTTACACCACCTCTCATAATTTGATTTTATTACCTTATTTTATTATAGCATGGTGCATTTGCCTTTACAAGCAGCGTAAGCTCCTTTGATAAAACCTTGTTTTTTGAATTTGTGATTGAAATAATAGGATACTATTGTTAGAATATACGAAGTGTTAGAAAGTAAAGAGTGGGTGAAAGCAGATGGAAAAGGGTTTGATTCAGGTTTATACAGGAGACGGAAAAGGCAAGACCACGGCAGCAGTCGGACAGGGCATAAGGGCTCTTGGCAGAGGTTATACCGTATATATGGTGCAATTTTTGAAAAGTCAGGATACGGGGGAGCTAAAGGTTCTTGAGAAGCTGGAGCCCGGCTTTAAAGTATTTCGCTTCGAAAAAAAACACGGATTTATATTTAATATGAATGAAGAGGAAATCGCAGAGCTGAAAAATGATGTCAAAGCGGCGTTTGACTTTGTAAAGTCCGTACTTCAATACAATGAGTGCGATATATTGATACTGGATGAAATAATGGCGGTCATGGATAATGGGCTCATTGATGTCGACGATGTGGCAGATGTTTTAAAAAACAAGCCTTCTGGTGTTGAAATAATTTTGACCGGAAGGAATGCCCCGGACAAAATACTTGAGCTTGCCGATTATGTGTCTTGCAATGTGTGCAAAAAGCATCCCTTTGAGAAAGGAATCGGAGCAAGAAAAGGGATAGAATATTAATTCGTTTTTAAATAGCTTGTTATCGAAATTTAAAGCGGGGAACAAATCCCCGCACGTAGAAAATCTATGATTTTATGTCATTTTATCAGTGATGCAACCTTATAAGAGTCACATTCGGAAATCAGACATGCGACTTCCGATTCGGAAGAGGTAGCCAGCTTTATATCGATTCCTTCATCGGCAAGGGCACTGAAAAGATCTGCCGCAAAGCCCGAAGAATTTTTCTTTTCTTCGGAGGATACCGATACTTTTGTGCTGTAGGCATCCACTTCAATCAAAAGGTCTTTGGCGCGGCTTTTGTACCTGTTTATGGCGACCAATGCTCTAAAAAGATTTTCTGACGGAAGACAAAAAAATATGTTTACATGTCCTTTGTGTGGAGGAGTTTTAGTTATCATCTGTACATTGATATTTTCATCTGCTATGGAAGTAAAAATATCACGAACAAGTCTTATGTCATTTGGGACATTGCGAATCGTCACAAGGGCCGTGTCATAAGACATATCAATATTTGCATCTACCTTTTTGGACATGCAAACACCTCCTGGCAGAATTTTATTTATTTTTGATAAGGTCATCCATATTGTACATACCCGGCTTTTTATCATGTAAAAACACTGCTGCGTTTAATGAACCTTCGGCAAATATGTATTTTGATGTGGCAGTGTGTTTTATCTCAATTATTTCATCATTGCCGGCAAAGATTACGGAATGCTCGCCAACGATAGTACCGCCTCTTACCGCATGTATGCCTATTTCTTTTTTGTTTCTCTTTTTTCTTCTGGAATGTCTGTCATAAATATACTCATGTTCTTCGGCTAAAACGGAGTTTATAGCATCGGCTATGACCAGTGCAGTTCCGCTGGGAGCGTCGATTTTCTGGTTGTGATGCTTTTCGATTATTTCTATGTCAAAATTGTTTTCAAGTACTTTTGCGGCTTTTTTAACCAAATCCAGCACGAGATTTACTCCTATCGACATATTGGCCGAGAAAAATATGGGTATGCTCTTTGATGCTTCCTGGAGCATTTTTATCTGGGAGTTGCTAAGACCGGTTGTTGCTATAACCGCCGGTATTTTTCTTGCAACCGCAAATTCAAGCAGACCTTGCAAAACAGAAGGATGGGAAAAATCGATAATTACATCAATTTTAGCATCGCATTTATTTATATCGGTATAGACAGGGTAAGGATTCTGTATTGATGTATTTATATCCAACCCCGCGGCAATTTTCAAATTTTCCTTTTCAGATGCAAGCTTGCTGATTACTTGCCCCATCTTTCCGTTACATCCGCTTAATAATATGTTTATCATTTGAATAGCACATCCTTTTTGCATTAGTACATATAAAAAATTAAATCAAAGGCAAACGCCGTAATATGTACGGCGCAGCTTTAAATCAAGCCGTAATCCTTGAGAGTCTGTTTTAAAATATCCAAGTTCTTTTCACTCATATCGGTAAGAGGCAAACGGCACTTTCCGACTTCCATACCCATAAGATTCATTGCAGCTTTAACAGGGATGGGGCTTACTTCGATGAACAATGCCTTGACGAGATTTAAGAGGTCCAGCTGTATTTTTCTGCTTTCTTCAATATTTCCGTCAAGGAAAGAGGCCACAAGTTCATGGGTTTTCTTTGGAATAATATTTGCCATTACCGAAATTACTCCCTTGCCTCCTAGAGCAAGAAGAGGTACTACCATATCGTCGTTTCCGGAGTACACTGTAAAATCAGGAGGGCAAATGCTGATAATTTCACCAACCTGGTTTATGTTGCACTCCTTGATGGCAACTATGTTTTCTATTTCGGACAACTGTTTTACAGTCTTCGGATCAATGTTAAGGCCTGTTCTTCCCGGTACGTTGTATAAAATCACGGGAATTTTGATGCTTTCGGCAATCAGCTTAAAATGCTCGTAAAGTCCCTTTTGGGTTGTCTTGTTGTAGTAAGGGGTTACACTTAATATTGCATCTGCACCTACTTCTTCGGCATATTTGCTAAGGCTGATTGCATGATGAGTGTCGTTGCTTCCCGTTCCCGCTATAACCGGAACTCTTTTATTTACTTTCTCCACAGCATATTTTATAACAGCTTTATGCTCTTCATCGGGCATTGTCGATGCTTCCCCAGTGGTACCGCAGATTATTATCGAATCGATACCCTCTTTTATTTGGAAGTCAATGAGTTCCCCCAACTTGTCAAAGTTAACGCCGTTTTCTGTAAAAGGTGTTATTATTGCTACTCCGGCACCGGTAAATATTGGTTTTCTCATAATCGACATCCTTTCACTTTTTTTAGTAGCGAATTTTACATGACAAAATTATTATAACTAATTTATTATATTTAATAATGTTAAAAAAGTGCTCTTTATCCTAATAGGTCAAAGCATAATTATTTATTCCACATTTTAATCAATTCCTGTGCGATCTGAACGGCATTTGTGGCAGCACCTTTTCTTATATTGTCCGCAACAACCCAGAGGTTTACACCGCTCTCAACACTTTCATCGCGACGGATTCTTCCTACAAAGGTTTCGTCTTTTCCGGTTGCATAAATGGGCATAGGATAAACATTGTTGGCAACATCGTCTTGGACAATAACACCGGGCGCATTTTTCAAAACTTCTTTCAATTCATCAAGATCAAACTGTTTTTCAAACTCTACATTTATTGATTCGCTGTGACCGTTGAATACAGGTACTCTTACGGTTGTAGCAGTGATTCTAAGGCTGTTGTCTCCCAATATCTTTCTTGTCTCATCTATCATTTTTATTTCTTCCTTTGTATAGCCATTTGGAAGAAATACGTCAATATGAGGCAAGCAGTTGCCGGCAATCGGATGAGGGAACTTCTTTGGAGCTTCTCCCTTAATACCGTTTTCAAGGTCTTGGTATCCTTTCTGTCCTGCGCCGGATACGGCCTGATATGTGGAATAAACAATTCTTTTTATTTTATATTTGTCATGTAAAGGCTTTAGCGCCACAACCGCCTGTATGGTGGAGCAGTTCGGATTGGCAATGATACCGTTATGCCAGGAAATATCCTGGGGATTGACTTCCGGTACCACAAGGGGAACTTTTTCGTCCATTCTCCAGCAGCTGCTGTTGTCCACAACCACACAACCTTTTGAAGCTGCTATGGGCGCAAATTTTTCACTGACACTTGCACCGGCCGAGAACAGCGCTATATCTATCCCTCTGTCAAAGGATGTTTCGGTAAGTTCCTCTACGACATATTCCTTGTTGTTGAAAGTTACAGTCGAACCAGCAGAGCGACTTGAGGAAAAGAAATATATGTTATCGATAGGTAAGTTTCTTTCTTTCAGTACTTTGATAAATGTTCTGCCGACCATTCCGGTAGCCCCGACTACTGCTAAATTAACCTTTTTCATAAAAATAACCTCCTAAATATATAATCCTAGTATATAATATATTATAAATTTTATAAAGTACAGGGTTTTTGCTTGATAGCGGGATATGTCATCTGCATTGGCCTTAAGAACACTAAAAAAGCTGGTATGAGTACCAGCAGTTCATCAAGATTTTAGTGTAATTTATACAACTAAAGCTTTTATGAACTGATAGCGCTCCATCAAATCAATTGATGACAGTTATACAGCTATTAACCGTATAACCAGACTGTATCTTTTTGAGCAGATACAACCTTCGGCAGTTTCCCCTTTCGGCTTTCGTCATCAAAGCTCAAACTTTTTAGAAAGCTTACTATTGAAAACCGCACCTCTATCAAACATCATAAAAAACCAAAACACTATTAACTTTATTTTCTAATATTCTATCATCTAAAATATTATATGTCAAATAATTTATTTTTGTCATTTTCATTTT
>NZ_DAORXT010000104.1:0-6983 GCF_035371925.1 Acetivibrio sp.
AATACGAAATACTCTCCGTCCAACCGTTTGATATGTTCCCACAGACATACCATGGTGAGTGCGTGACATTGATGTCAAGGGGTGAGAAGTAGAAGGACTTGAAAAGGCTGTAAATAAAGGATTCCCAGACATTGAAATGTACTCTCAGCTGTTCTGCCTGAGGTGATAATGTCTGGAAATCCTTATTTTTTATTGTATGCGGGAACATGTCAACTACACTGAAAGTGATAGGGTTGAGTTGATAGATTGGATAACGGGATTTTTTCATAGGGGTTGAGTTGACGGATTAGATATGAAGTTAAAGTTGCTGCCTTAAGAACTGCTTTATATAGCAGAAACATCTTATTAGTCAATCCTTACCATAACAATAAATATAAGCAAATCATAAGCAAATATCATAAAACTACTTTTCTGTTTACAGATTTTGTGATACAATTAATTGTAAGTACTTATACCTATTAGATGCTCGATGAGGTGAAAAGATGAGCGAGATAATTAACGACAAATGGATTAATATCGATGAAGCTGCTACCTATTTAGGAGTGAAGCCTGTTACTGTAAGAGATTGGATAAGAAAAGAGAAAGGAATTCCTGCCCATAAAATAGGAAAGCAGTGGAAATTTAAAATCTCAGAGCTTGATAATTGGGTTAAAAGCGGGAAAAGTGCTATGGAATAACACTATATATCTACTAAAAATATGAATCGCATAAGATTAGAAAGGAGTTAAAGAGGATTATGGCCGTGAAAAAATCAGAATTGTATTCCCTTTTGTGGGAGGCTTGTAATAAATTAAGGGGCGGCGTTGAACCGGCTCGGTATAAAGATTATGTGCTCGTGTTATTGTTCTTTAAGTATGTATCGGACAGGTATAAAGGACAACCGTTTGCAGGGTTTAAAATTAGTGAAGGTGCATCTTTTGATGATTTAATCAGAGCAAAAGGAAAGAGTGATGTCGGAGAACGTGTAGACAAAATACTCCAGAAGTTTTTGGAGGACAACAAACTGCAAGGAGAGCTTCCTGATGTTAGCTTTAATAATCCCGATGAGCTGGGCTATGGCAAGGAATTGGTGGACAAGGTATCAGGCTTAATTGCAGTATTTCAAAACCCTGCGATTGACTTCAGGAATAATAGGGCAAGTGGCGATGATATCATCGGGGATGCTTATGAATACTTTATGATGAAATTTGCCCAAGAATCTGGAAAGAGCAAAGGGCAGTTCTACACGCCAAGTGAGGTTTCCCGTATTATTGCAAGATTGATCGGGATAGACAAAATTAAGCAGACGCCATTAAAAAAATGGACATTGTATGATCCGGCAGCAGGTAGCGGCAGCTTATTGATTCGCGCCGCAGATGAAGCGCCTGTGGATGAAAATGGCGATCCAATTGTAACAATTTTCGGTCAGGAGAAAGATATCTCTACGGCGGGTTTAGCAAAAATGAATTTGATTCTCCATCAAATAGAAACAGGTGATATTAAGAAGGGAAACACCTTGGCTTCTCCTGCTTTTATAGACGATTTTGGAGGACTCAAAAAGTTTGACTTTATTGTCATGAATCCCCCGTTTTCAGATAAATCGTGGAGCGATGGTATCAAAGCAACAGAAGATAAATATAAACGATTTGATGGATACGGTATTCCTCCTGAAAAGAATGGGGACTATGCTTGGTTTTTACACGTTCTGAAATCACTTAACGACAATGGCAAAGCGGGTATTATTATGCCTCACGGTATATTGTTCAGAGGTAATTCTGAAGAAACCATCCGCATTGCAATTCTTAGGAAACGATGGATTAAAGGCATTATCAGTCTTCCAGCGAATCTCTTCTACGGTACAGGGATTCCTGCTTGCATTGTTATTATTGATAAAGAGGATGCTGATAAAAGAGAAGGAATTTTCTTAATAGACGCCAGCCGTGGTTTTAAGAAAGATGGCAATAAAAAT
The DNA here is from genome assembly GCF_035371925.1 of Acetivibrio sp. Lineage (NCBI taxonomy): Bacteria > Bacillati > Bacillota > Clostridia > Acetivibrionales > Acetivibrionaceae > Acetivibrio > Acetivibrio sp. The sequence continues at coordinate 1,949 of NZ_DAORXT010000104.1, forward strand.
AGATTACGTGAGCAAGACATTGAGAAGATAGTCCGGACCTTTATCAACCAAGATGAAATTGAAGGCTATTCACGTTTTGTGAAATATTCAGATATTCTGGAGAAAAATGCTGGCAATTTAAATGTATCACGTTACATACAAAAGATTGACGATACATTACCACAGAACATTGCTGCACACTTAAAAGGCGGCATTCCGGGAACAGATATTGACTCGCTTAAAAGACTTTGGAGTATATCTCCGGCTTTGAAACAGAAAATCTTCACTTGCACTGACAACCAGCAAAATATCTACCACCTTGCTATACCTTCTGAAAACATAGAGGAAGCTATCTGGCAGGACGTTGATGTGCAGAACGAGAAGAAAAAAGAAGTAGAAACAATGTTTACGCAATGGCGAGATGCTGTTAAAAGCATCCTACTGAATATTAACAGTGAAACGAACCCTAAGCAACTTATTCGTACTATCTCCTCCATGCTTTTGGATACGTATAAATCAGCACTACTTCTTGATAATTATGACGTTTACGATTGCCTGATGAATTATTGGAATGCAAAGCTTCAGGATGATGTATATGCTATCAAAGCATATGGTTACGAGGCCGGAAGAGAAATTGAATATGAGTATGCACAGAAAAAAATCAAAGATGAGAACGGCGAAACTGTATCCGTTGATGATACTTCTAAAGTAAAATCCTTTGATGGCGTTTTAATACCGAAAGAAATCATTGAGATGTCATATTTTCCAGAAGAACTAGATACCATCAATGCTTTAACAGAGAAGTCTGTGGCTTTGGGAGCTGAATTGGATGAAATGCGCGAAGAAGAATCCGGTGATGACGGGTTACTTAAGGAAGTACTCAATGAGAATGGAGATGGCATCCCGAAGGCGAATCTTAATAAGCGGTTAAAGGAACTCGAAAGCAAGAAGACCTCCGCGGTTATGGATGCAATGACAAAGCTGATGACTCTATTTGACGAGGGTAAAACCGACGAGATGGAGGCACTAATTAGTAAAGCTCCGGAACTGGCTGAATTCGATATTAGAAACAAGAATGGAACTTTCGGTAAAGCCAAGCTTAAAGCAGCACTAAAGCTCGCTATGGATTCAGCTGTTGTCCCTGAGATCTATAAAGAAGAGTACGATGCTTTGCTTGCGTATCAGGCTAAAATGATTGAGAAAGAAGAAACGGACAAAGCCATAAAAGAAGCTCAAAAGGCTCTTGATGACAAAGTGCAGGCAAAATACGGAGAGCTTACTGTAGATGAAATCAAGCATATTCTTTTTGATATGAAATGGATGGCAAAACTTGAGGCAAGCATTAGAGATGAGATTGAGCTAGTGCTGAATTCTATGTCTTCAAAGGTACTGCTTATTGCAAAACGTTACGAACATACACTTAGAGAAATTGAAGAAGATACAGAAAAATCAAGGCAAGCAGTTATGGCAGCTTTGGAGAGGATGGGATACAAATGGTAACTTATCCACAAGGTTGGGAAACATATAGAGTCATTGATGTAGCTGATCTTTTTGATAATTTGCGTATTCCAGTCACAAAAAACCAAAGGAGACCTGGAAATACACCTTATTATGGCGCAAATGGTATTCAAGATTATGTCGACGGATATACACATGATGGCGAGTTTGTCCTTATAGCAGAAGATGGAGCAAATGATTTGCTAAATTATCCCGTTACATATGCTAAAGGTAAGATATGGGTAAACAATCATGCTCATGTAATTTCTGCGAAAGAATCAGTAGCTGTTACAAAGTTTTTATATTACCTATTGAAAAAAGTTGATTATACTACTTTTTTGGTAGGAGGGACAAGGGCCAAGCTAAATGGAAAAACATTTAAGAATATTGAGATAACGATACCCAGTAATACTTCAGAACAAAAAGCTATATCTTCAATTTTATCAGATTTGGATAATCATATTGATAATCTAGGAAAACTGATTGAAAAGAAAAAGAATATTCGCGATGGTGCGCTGGAGGATTTGATTTGTTGTCGGACAAGACTTGACGGATTTCATGATGATTGGATAAAGGTATCCTTCAATCAAGTCATTGTTCCTAAGGCTAGAATTGGATGGCAAGGTCTCAAGAAGCATGAGTATTTGCGAAATGGATACAGCTACTTAATTAGTGGCACAGATTTTAAGGACGGGACAATAAGCTTGGATAATATATCATTTGTTTCAAAAGAACGATATGATATGGATGAAAATATTCAAGTCAAAGAGAATGATGTACTTGTTACCAAAGATGGAACAATCGGAAAAGTTGCAATGGTTCCTACCTTGAGCAGACCAGCTACTTTGAATAGTGGAGTATTTGTCTTTAGAACTGCTCCGCAACTTGAACCTGCTTTCCTTTATAGGGTGCTTATGTCATCCGTATTCAGAGAGTTTATTGATACTCTATCTGCAGGTTCCACTATAAAACATTTATACCAAAAAGACTTAAAAAACTTTAAGTTTGAAATGCCCAAAGACGTTAATGAACAGAGAGCAATCTCTGATGTGCTTACAGCAATGGATAAAGAAATTAAAAACTTGGAAGCTGAACGAGATAAAATGATTCAAATTCGTGAGGGTGCAATGGACGATCTCTTAACGGGACGTGTACGCCTGACTGTGTAAGGAGGAATCAAGATGGCAACAGTTGACGCTGAGAAGAAATTGCAAAATAGGGTACTTCACTGGCTGGTTGATGACCTGGAATATACTTATCTTGGTAATTTGGAGGATATCGATAACACACCTGTAAAAGAAGAACTTCTGAGGGCAAATCTAAAAAAGCGTGGCTATGGTGATGATCAGATTAAGATTGCCATCAACGAACTTATAAGCAAGATCAACAACCAAGCAGATACGCTTTATGAGATTAACCAGAAGGTATATTCTCTTCTTCGTTATGGTCGGCAAGGTGTAAAAGATGCCAATGGACAACGACAGACCGTGCATTACATCGATTGGGTGAATATTGACAAGAATGATTTTGCCGTAGCTGAGGAAGTTTCCGTCCTTCGTTATGACAAAGTCACAAGAAAGCGTCCTGATTTGGTATTGTACATAAACGGCATCGCTATGGGAATATTCGAGCTGAAGAGTTCATATGTCAGTTCCGGTAAGGGTATTCGACAGATGCTAACTAATCAGAAAAAGGAAAACATACTCAATTTCTTCGGCGCGGCACAGCTTTTGTTCGCAGGAAATGAAGCTGAGGGATTGTATTACGGTACCATTAATACACCGGAAAAGTATTACCTTAAATGGAAAGAAGATAAAAATGCAACTGATGATTTGTCTGTAAAAATCAAAACGTTGCAACAAAAGGAAGCAAATCGTCTGAGAGATGGTATTGTTTCACTTTGCCACAAAGAACGCTTTTTGTCTATTGTACATGATTTTGTGATTTTTGATGCCGGAATTAAAAAAATTCCAAGACATAACCAGTATTTTGCTAATATAGCTGCAAGAAAAAGTATTCTTGAGAAAAAGGGTGGTATTATATGGAATACACAGGGTTCCGGAAAATCTCTTATTATGGTATGGCTTACAAAATGGATTATAGAAAATGTTGCTGATAGTCGTGTTGTAATTATTACAGATAGAGAAGAACTGGATGACCAAATTGAAAGTCTTTTTATTGATGTAAACGAAAAAGTACGTAGAGCAAAAAGCTGTAAGGACCTGCGTGATATTCTAGACAAAAGCGAAGACCCCATTATTTGCTCATTAATTCACAAGTATGGTCATAATGCGGGTAAACAGGCAGATATAGACCAATATCGTAAAGAGCTTTTGAAGGATCTTCCAAAAGACTTTAAGGCGAAAGGAAACATCGTTGCTTTTATTGACGAATGCCATCGTACCAATTCCGGTAAGCTGCATGAAGCAGTAAAAACACTGATGCCCGATGCAGTCTTAATTGGCTTTACTGGAACTCCATTGCTTAAGACAGATAAGAAAACAAGTCTTGAAATCTTTGGCCCATACATACATACCTATAAGTTTGATGAGGGTGTAGAAGATGGCGTAATTTTGGATTTAAGGTATGAGGCAAGAGATGTTGATCAGGATTTATCCAGTCAAGATAAAGTTGACCTTTGGTTTGAACAGAAGACAAAAGGCTTAACAGAGCGTGCAAAGCTCCAGCTCAAACAAAGTTGGACTTCCATTAATAAATTATACAGTTCTAAGCAACGCTTGGAGAAAATAGCAGCTGATATAGTTTTTGATATGAGCCTTAAACCGAGATTAAGGGAAGACCGCGGTACTGCTATGCTCGTCGCAAATAGCATCTACGAAGCATGCAGATATTGGGAAATCTTTATGAGTATGGGCTTTACAAAATGTGCTGTCGTAACTTCGTATGAGCCAACAACCGAAAGTGTACGGACGGCTACTTCAGATCCTTCACAGGAAAGCGAAGAAGAATACAAAAAGTCTATATATGAGCGGATGCTTGGTGGCAAGAAGCTATCAGAATATGAAAAAGAGGTAAAGAAGCAATTTAAAGAAAACCCAGCGCAAATGAAGCTTCTTATTGTGGTTGATAAATTACTTACGGGTTTTGATGCCCCAAGTGCCACTTATCTTTATATTGATAAATCCATGCGTGACCATGACCTTTTTCAGGCTATTTGTCGTGTCAATAGACCGGATGGCGAAGATAAGGACTATGGTTATATTGTTGATTATATGGATTTATTCCGTAATCTACAGCTTGCCATTTCTGATTATACGTCAGAGGCATTTGATGGGTTTGACAAAGAGGATGTCGAAGGACTTATTAAAAACCGCTATGATGAAGCAAAGTCAGAAATGGAAGGTACACTTTCATCATTGGAAGCATTATTTGAAAACGTTTCAGAACCGAAAGCAGATACTGATTTCATTGAATTTTTCTGTGGAGATAACAGCGAAGATGATGAAAAAACAGCACGTCGAGATACACTGTACACGTTAACGGCAGCGCTCACTCGGTCTTTTGCAAATTGTTGTGATAAACTTGTATCTGATTATGG
>NZ_DAORXT010000104.1:7083-10026 GCF_035371925.1 Acetivibrio sp.
GAAAATAACTTACAGCATGAAATTGTCAGAAAAATGAGTTCAAACAGTGTGTATTACGGCAAAATGTCTGAGATGCTTAAGAAAATAATCCTACAACGCAAGGCAGAAGCAATGAGCTATGAAGAATACCTGAGACAGGTTGTTGAATTGGCAGAGGCTATTCTTCATCCAGAAACAACCAGCAACTATCCTGATGAGGTAAAAGATAGCGCAGCAAGGCGTGCTCTTTATGATTATTTTCAAAATAATGTTGAATTGGCCGTTGATGTTGACAATGCAATTCGCATTTCCATACAGCCTGAGTGGAAAAGAAATTTTCAAAAACAGCAGCGTATTAGACTTGCTATATATAAAAAATTATTGGCTCATATGTATACTGAAGACAGAGCCACGGAAGAAACCAATAATGTTTTCGAAATAGTACAAAGGCAGGAAGAATACGATGCATAATGAAATAATGGTAATCGGTGGATTACCGATTGAGATTATCAGAAAAGAAAATCTGAAAAATTTATACATCAGGATAAACCCACCAACGGGTGATGTTACTGTTAGCACGCCAGCCGGAATAAAGAACGAGGATATCGAATTGTTTGTTCTTAAAAAAATGCCGGAGATTACTAAAGTCAGAGACAAGATGTTAGCACAGGAACGTCAAAGCAAGAGAGAATATATTTCTGGAGAATCCCATTATTTATGGGGCAAGCCCTACAGATTGCAGGTAGTATATGAGGGAACACACCGTAAAATTGTTAAGACACCGACTAAAATAATTATGACAGTACCAGAGGGAACGAACACTAAGACGAGAGAAAATCTGCTCATCGAGTGGTACAGAAAAGAATTAAAACGTGTACTGGAGACTGTTGTAATAGACTGTGAGAAAAAGACGGGAATTCATGCAGAGGAATATCGTATCAAAAATATGAGAACCAGGTGGGGCACATGTAATATAGATAGACGTAGGATATGGATTAACCTTCAGCTTGTCAAAAAGCCAATAGAATGTCTTGAATATGTGGTGATTCATGAACTGGTACATTTATTGGAGAGAAACCATACACACCGATTTCATGCACTTATTGAGGAATTATGTCCTACATGGAAAGAAGTAAAGAAGATTCTGGCTACTATGCCTCTTGACCATATGGAGAAAGGAGAAAAGGAAAAAGATGACGAGCAGACCGACATCGAGCGATATCTTTGATGTAAATAAAAAAACCGGAGCACTAATTCTTGGGAAAAATCGCCTTGATGATTATGCTACCAAATTTTTAACAAGACATTGTAAAGAAGCTCTGACAACGCCGATGCCACTGCCCGTTGAAAAGATATTGCAAGAAGTCGGCCTTACAGTCAAGGAAGTATCCCTTTCCAGAAACTTGGACATTTTTGGTTGCTGCATGTTGCTTGACGGTGAGGTTGAAGTTTACGATCGTGAGTCTGGTACATATCATTCTGCCTTCTTCCCTGCTGGAACTATATTAGTCGATCCCAATTCTGAAGCGCTATATGGTGAAGGCTCTAAGCGAAACACTCTAATTCATGAAGCATTGCATTGGGAGAAGGATAAAACATATTTTGAAATTCTAGCACTCAAAAATGCTGAGGCTACTGAAAAACTTTATCCGATTATGTGCCGTCAGTCAGAGACATTCTACGAACCGCCGGAGGGGAAAAAAACAAAAGAGAACGAAGTAAAATGGCTGGAATGGCAAGCGCACAGGCTAGCACCTAGAGTGCTGATGCCATATAAGACATTTAGGCAAAAAGCTTTGGAATTGATAGAAAGTTACAAGGCTCCACAGAGCAATATTACCCCATCCTGTGATATTTTAGTTGAAAACTTAAGCGAGTTCTTTATTGTTTCAAGGTCATCTGTAAAGTATAGGCTAATTGAAGTTGGACTTCTCGATGAAATATCTGAATTTGAAGATTATGATACAGTCTTTGATGAAATTAATAACCGCAAAGAATTTGCAGCGTTGACTCCTGCAGAAGCATACCAATTACTTTCTCAGAATTCTTCTCTCCGGGAGTGGGTCAGCGGTGGACGATTCGTGTTTGTTGACGGTTACTTTGTATTAGCAGACCCAAAATACGTAACAACAGAAAACGGAAGCCTGCGTTTAACCACTAAAGCAAGAAAGAACCTGGCTCAGTGTGCCATTAATATACATGAGCAAAAATATACAGCTTATCAGAATATTCGAAAAGACTTCATGGCGTATGTCCTGTATAATGTTGTTGGAGTTGATCAGCGGATGCTGACATTCCATCCAAAATATCAATCAAACTTCGTTTATGAACCAGATGAGGTTTATGCAGCGTTCCATGAACACCTATTATCCTATGACGAAAATGAAGAAATTGAGCTTATCAAAAAATTAGGAGACCCGACAACCACACTGTGCCAGTGCGTATGGTTTTTGATGGAGAACAGGAAATGGAAGTATCCAGAAGTATTTCATGAAAAAACACTGCTCCATAAGAATTACCACGGAAAAATAAAAAATGATAAGTACAACAATATGGGTACTGATGTATTAATGGCAATTTGTGTTGGTTTAGGTTTGAATCTCCGTATTATAGAAAAGATATTCGAAAAGTCTTCAAATAAATTAAATTACTATAAAGATCCGGACAAGACATATATCCATATACTAGAGAATATGCCAGGGCTGTCGATACAAGATTTTAACAGTGTTTTGGATCAGGCAGGCATACCAAAACTGGGAAGTACATTAAAAGATGATGAAGATTAAAAATCGATAACTCATTAAGTTGGTTTTGGACTCCGAAAGGGGTCCTTTTTTTTATGCCCAAAAATTAAGTTTCAATCATAATCCTCGTCATTTCGATATGGTTTCAACCAACTCATCGAGTTGGGCATGAAAATTTTATAAATGCGATAATGAACGCAAGAGAGGATGAGAAAAGCAA
>NZ_DAORXT010000105.1:0-9557 GCF_035371925.1 Acetivibrio sp.
AATTCAAAAAGAATTGTTATATTTATCAAAAACGGTACATACAAAGAAGTTGTTACAATAAGAAAAAACAACATTCATCTTATTGGAGAAAGCAACACGGGAACGATTATCACATATGACAATTATGCCGGTAAGCTAAAACCCGACGGTACCACATACGGTACATCCGGCTCTGCATCATTCTATCTCTATGGAACTGATACAATTCTTGAAAATCTCACAATTGAAAATTCCTTTGATGAAAATATCAATGTAAACGACAAACAAGCTGTAGCTGCTTATATTCGCGGTGACAGACAAATAATCAAAAATTGCATTTTTATCGGAAATCAGGATACTTTGTATGCCCATTCGGGAAGGCAATATTATGTGAACTGCAAGATTATCGGCGACACAGATTTTATATTTGGCGGTGCAACAGCTGTGTTTGACAAATGCGAAATTGTTTCCACTCCAAGAGGCGGATACGTCACTGCCGCAAGCACTGATATCGAAAATTACGGATTCCTGTTTTTAAACTGTAACTTAACAAGCAGCGCTCCCAAAAATTCCACATATCTCGGAAGGCCTTGGCGCCCCAATGCTTATGTAGTATACAAAACTTGTTATTTGGGAGCCCATATTAGAGAGGTTGGCTGGACCAGCATGAGCGGTAATCAACCTGAAAATGCACGTTTTTTTGAATACAAAAACACAGGCCCGGGAGCGGTAATCAATTCATCCAGAAGGCAGTTGTCCGATGCCGAAGCAGCAAAATTCACTCCTGAAAACCTGTTAAAAGGTACCGACAATTGGAATCCGATTGCGCTCTTATCTCAAACGCCATCTCCTGCACCCGGTCCTACACCAGTGCCCATGGAGGGACAATTGATAAAATCATTAATAATAAAGGATCAAACAAATGCGTCCAAATGGTCCATACAGTCAAACCTGAAAGTTGGAGATAATGTATTCGGTGACAGGACATATAAATTTGTTTCAATCCCAAGCGAGCTCCTTGGCTCCGAATGGATCAGAACCGCCTGTGATTCAAAAACCTTCACATCGGATGCGGCGGTTTTTGGCGCCAAAACTGATATAACCGTATACGTTGGCCTGGATTCGAGAGTTGCAAATCCTCCGTCCTGGCTGGGCAGTTGGACTAAAACCTCTCTTTCCATAACCGATGACGGCTCACCCCAAGTTACCTACAACCTTTATAAAAAGGATTTTAGCTCAAATTCCGTCGTAACCCTTGGCCCCAACGGAACCTCATCCGGTGTTGTGAACTACATTGTGATAGTCAAAGAAAACAATCAAAGCATTGTATACGGTGACTTAAACGGTGATGGATTGGTGAATTCTAGCGACTATTCGCTATTAAAAAGACATATTCTTAGACAAACAACTTTGTCACAGGACAAATTAACGGCGGCAGACTTAAACCGAAACGGCTCTGTCGACTCGGTAGACTTGTCCATACTAAAAAGATTTTTATTAAAAACAATTACCAAATTGCCTTTATAATCTTTCAAGGAGGTTGATATAAATGCTAAAAAGAAAAATTGCTCCAATTCCAATTGCATTATGCATGGCAATGTTAGTATACCTTTTTTCTACAGTTGTTTTATTGCCACAAACAGCATTGGCTTCGACTCCTGACTGGGGCAGTATCCTGAAAAAACCCGATTCTTGGTTTGGAAGTTCGGAAGGAATTGCACTTGCAGATGAAATTGTCAAATACCAGCTTTCGGACGGAGGATGGAGAAAAGACATGACTGTAAGTACCAGCGGGTCATGGGGAAAATCAACCATTGACAATAATACAACCACCTCCCAAATTATTGTTTTGGCCAAAGTATACAAGCAAACCAACAACTCAAAATATCTGACTGCTTGCCAAAAGGGTATTGACCTTCTTCTAAACGGACAGTATTCAAACGGAGGATGGCCCCAGATATTCAACGACCCGGGAACCTACCATGCTCACATTACCTACAACGATAATGCCATGATTAATGTAATGAATTTATTAACCAATGTTTCCAAAAAATCCGGTGATTTCAGCTTTATTGACTCAACCAGAGCATCAAGAGCCAAAACCGCTGTTGAAAAAGGAATAGATTGTATTCTCAAAACCCAGATTGTAGTCAATGGAGTTAAGACTGCATGGTGCCAGCAGCATGATGAAAAAACCTTAAAACCGACCAGCGGAAGGTCCTATGAATTGCCATCCATTTGCTCCAGCGAAAGTGTGGGTATAGTAAATTATCTAAAAACAATAGAAAACCCAAGTCCTGAAGTGATAGACAGTATTAATTCTGCTATTGCATGGTTTAAAAAAGTTCAAATCAACGGAATTAAAGTGGTTAACACCGGAAATGACAGAATAGTTGTAAGCGATCCGTCTGCACCTCCAATCTGGGCACGTTTTTATGAAATTGGCACCAACAGGCCGATGTTTGTTGACCGTGACGGCTCAATCCATTACAATCTGTCCGAAATAAGCCAGGAAAGAAGAACCGGTTACGCATGGTATGGAGACTGGCCTAAAAAACTCGTTGAATCAGCACCTGTACCAAGCCCTACACCCGGTCCTACACCAGTGCCCATGGAGGGACAATTGATAAAATCATTAATAATAAAGGATCAAACAAATGCGTCCAAATGGTCCATACAGTCAAACCTGAAAGTTGGAGATAATGTATTCGGTGACAGGACATATAAATTTGTTTCAATCCCAAGCGAGCTCCTTGGCTCCGAATGGATCAGAACCGCCTGTGATTCAAAAACCTTCACATCGGATGCGGCGGTTTTTGGCGCCAAAACTGATATAACCGTATACGTTGGCCTGGATTCGAGAGTTGCAAATCCTCCGTCCTGGCTGGGCAGTTGGACTAAAACCTCTCTTTCCATAACCGATGACGGCTCACCCCAAGTTACCTACAACCTTTATAAAAAGGATTTTAGCTCAAATTCCGTCGTAACCCTTGGCCCCAACGGAACCTCATCCGGTGTTGTGAACTACATTGTGATAGTCAAAGAAAACAATCAAAGCATTGTATACGGTGACTTAAACGGTGATGGATTGGTGAATTCTAGCGACTATTCGCTATTAAAAAGACATATTCTTAGACAAACAACTTTGTCACAGGACAAATTAATTGCGGCAGACTTAAATCGAAACGGCTCTGTCGACTCGGTAGATTTGTCCATACTAAAAAGGTTTTTATTAAAAACAATTACCAAATTGCCTTTGTAATTACCAAACTTGAAAGCTCCTATACCGTTAACTTTTTTATTTAAAATACGAAATCAAAATCTTTATAGCCGGTAATTTTAAAAAAAATCTGCAGGAATGCTGTCCCTGCAGATTTTTACTTACCTTTTCACGTTATTTTCCGATAAACATTTGCACAAACATCTTGCCGTATTGAGGACTTTCCACAACACCGATTCCGGTGTAATTGAAATTGGCATTTAATATATTCTTCCTATGTCCTTCCGAGTTCATCCAAGCCTGAACAGCTCCCTCTACCGTACGATTTCCTGCAATATTTTCTCCTGCTGTTCTAAAGCTTATGTTAAACTGCCTCATCATGTCAAAAGGAGAACCGTATGTCGGGGACTGGTGCGAGAAATAGTTCTTTTCAACCATGTCCTTTGCCTTGAGTCTAGCCACCTTCTGAAGCTCTGCATCAATCTTAAGCGGCTCAAGTCCTGCTTTTGCTCTCTCCTTGTTGATAAGTTCCAGTGTCAGCTGTTCATCTGCATTTAAGCCTGTAACCGGTGTTGCAGGTGCCTGAGCGGTCGGACTTGCCTTAGCTGCAGTGGCCGGTGCAGGTGAAGCTTTTGCCGGTGTTGGTGCAGGTGCCTTCGGTGCTGAAGTTTTCGTTGGTTTTTTGGTTGTGGTACCGGTAGTAGTACCCTGCTGCTTGATATACTTTGAAGAAACTGCTCCCACGCATCCGCTCGCGGGTTCATAAACTGCGTACCAATCCCCCAATTTCCCAAACACATTCACAGTTTGTCCTTTCTTAAGTACACATACAACTGGAAATTTGGTAGACGGACCCTGCCTTACATTCAAGCTGTCTGCAGTCACCACTCCGGTTACAAAGTTTACCTTCTGGAAGGTAGTAGCTGCCGAAGCATTTTGGAAACCAAGTCCCAAAAGACCCGTGCCCCCCGTAAGGACAAGAGCGAGAACAACTAGTAAGACTATCTTCCTTTTCATAAAATCCCTCCAAGTCATCAAATTAAACATACAATTAAAATAAGATTATAGTTGGTTATACAGTGTTGATTATAGTATTGACAAATTTAAATGAATTATTTACATAAGCAAACTATAAAATAAAAAACTTTATATAAAAAAAAGAGTACCGCATGTAAAACACGCAATACTCTTCGTTTAAGCAGTAAAAATCAAACCTTTGAGCTTTGAATTTTCCCGTTATTTTTTAAGGCCTTCCGCCACTTCCTCTTTTGCTTTTGCAATTGCTTCCTCATATGGGATTGCAACAAAGTCCTTCTCACGTCTCAGCTTATATTCAACAATGCCTTCTCCTGCTTTTTTACCTACAGTTATCCTTATCGGAATACCAATAAGGTCGGCATCCTTGAATTTAACTCCCGGCCTTTCATCCCTGTCATCCAGCAATACCTCAATACCCAATTCGCCAAGCTGAGCATATATCTTTTCCGCCAGCTCCATCTGGACACTGTCGGTAGGATTCACCGGTATTACAATTACATGGTACGGTGCAATAGATATAGGCCAAATTATTCCGTTTTCATCGTTATTCTGCTCAATTACAGCAGCCATGCTTCTGTTTATTCCTATGCCGTAGCATCCCATAATCATCGGTTTTTCCTTGCCGGTTTCATCAAGATACACACAATTTAATGCGTCCGAATACTTGGTTCCAAGCTTGAATATGTGTCCAACCTCAATACCGAATTCAACCTTTACGCCGGCTCCGCATTTAGGACACGCATCTCCCTCTTTGATTGTCCTAATATCCTTTACATATTTGGCTTTAAAGTCCCTGTTTATATTAACATTCTTGTAATGGAAGCCTGTGTCATTTGCTCCCGCCACAAAGTTCTTCATTTCAGCGACCTCAAGGTCAACGATAATATCAATATCCAGGCCTATAGGACCTGCAAAACCGACAGCTGCGCCCGTCACCTTCTCTACCGTTTCGGCATCTGCCATTTCAAGCTCTATGCAGCCCAAGATATTCTGAAGCTTTGTCTCATTCAGCTCCCTGTCCCCTCTTACCATGGCAGCAACTACTTTATCATCTGCTTTATATATAAGGGTCTTCGCAAATTCCTTTGCAGAGCAGCCGAAGAATTCCATAAGCTCCTCAATGGTGCGCACGTTCGGGGTTGCAACCTTCTCCATCTCCAATTCTTCACAGCACTCTTTGCCATCGCAGCACTTTTCGGGTATGCACTCAGCCTTTTCATCATTGGCTGCATAACCGCAGGCGTCACAATATGCAATACGGGACTCTCCGATTGCCGACTTTACCATAAACTCCTGTGAGCCGGAGCCACCCATCGCTCCTGTGTCTGCATCCACAATGATATAGTCCAATCCCAGACGGTCAAATATCCTGCAATATGCATCATACATCTTTTGGTAGGATATGTCGAGACCTGCCTCATCCCTGTCAAAGCTGTATGCATCCTTCATCACAAACTCTCTTGACCTCATTACGCCAAATCTCGGTCTTCTCTCATCCCTGTACTTTGTCTGAATTTGATAGAGGGTAAGGGGAAGAGACCTGTACGACTTTGTGACACTTTTTACAGTTTCGGTGAATATTTCTTCGTGGGTTGGTCCAAGGCAAAAATCCCTGCCGCCTCTGTCCTTGAGCCTAAACATTTCCGCCCCGAATACCTCCCATCTTCCCGATGCCTGGTACGATTCGGCGGGAAGGAGTGCCGACATTATCAGTTCCTGGGCACCTGCCCTGTCCATTTCTTCCCTTACAATCTGCTCAACCTTCCTAAATACCCTGTAGCCCAAAGGTAAAAAGGAATAGATTCCCGATGCCAGCTTTCTCATAAGTCCGGCCCTCAGCATAAGCTGGTGACTTGCTATTTCAGCTTCCGCCGGAACTTCTCTTAATGTTTGAAAAAACATATTGGAAACTCTCATGACTTAAAAAAACCTCCTTATAAAATAAAACATGAAATATTAAACCAACATAATTTGCTTCACATTAAAAAATCCGTCCACTGCTATGGGACGGAGTGTTGTTTTCCGCGGTACCACCCAAATTGGTAAACCCCTGCTCTATATACCTGTAACGGAGTATAGCCGGCAGTCTTGTAAACTGCATCTCCGGGGTGGGAAGAAAGTTTATTGCTTGGGAGCTCTCGCAGCCATGAATAAATAAAATCCTTCAAGGAAGCTTATTTACCCATGAAGCTCCTTCTCTTGAAGCCTGCCCTTTCGCAGCCCCTTCATAGACCATATAAACATATATTCCTTTTGTTATTTGTCTTTGATATTCAAATTACTATATTTTATATATTAATATACCTGCCATACTATGTCAATATACATGAAAAGCACAAAAAACTTGGGGTCTCTTGCCTGTTATTGATTAGTACGATATAATCGTGAAAGAATATTAAAATCCAATTAACAGCAATATAATACCGATAACAAATAATAAAAAGGAATGATTACGGATGAAAGTTGGAATAGGTCAGGACAGCCACAGGTTTGATTTTGATGACAAAGATAAAAAGCTCGTGCTTGGAGGAGTGGTATTGGAAGGCTACCCGCCGCTTAAAGGAAACAGCGATGCGGATGTTGTACTCCACTCTATCACCAATGCAATTTCCGGGGTTACCTGCGTAAACATACTTGGAAAAATCAGCGATGAGCTCTGCCTTGAAAAAGGTATAACCGACAGCAAAGTTTATCTGAAAGAGGCTCTTAAGTATTTAAACGGTCAGAAAATAGTTCACGTATCGATATCCATAGAATGCCTTACTCCAAAAATCACTCCCCATATTCCGGCAATCAGAAGCAGTATATCAAAGCTTTTGGACATACCGGAAAATTCCGTAGGTATAACCGCCACCACCGGGGAGGGCCTTACCCAATTCGGCCAGGGGCTGGGTATCCAGGTATTCAGCTGTGTTACAGTGGAGTAAAGCTTTTATCCCTTAATGGGTATGCTGATATTTACGGAGGTTCCCTCTCCTTCTTTGCTGTCAATGGTCATAGTTCCACCAAACCTTCCTTTTATGGTGGAATAGGCCATATACACTCCTATCCCCGTACCTCTTGCTCCCTTGGTTGTCACCATTTCTTTAAACAGCTTGTTCTTTACGCTCTCGGGAATTCCGCACCCATAATCCCTCAAGGTAATCTCCAGGTTATGTCCTTTTCTATTGAATATAATATCAATCTTTCCTCCCCTGCCGTTATATGACTCAATGGAATTGGTAATTATATTGTTCATTACCTGAATCATATTGTTTATTTCTCCTCTTATCTCGGTGTCTCCGCTCACTCTAATGTCCACATTCATTTCACAGTTCCAGCGCTCAATCTCATAGCTCATAAGTATTTTGACGTTTTTAATCAATTCATCAACAGTAAATATTCCATCCGTTGACTCGTTGAAGTTAACAGCCTGACCCTTTACGGCAGATATTTCATCCGAAATATACGAGCAATATGGTTTTATACTGTCCAACCATTGTTTCATTTTCAAAGCAATTTCATGCCTTGCCGCATCCGATACACTATCGTCTTCAATAGACTTTTCATATTCGTCCACAAGATTGTTCAATTCATTCAGTCCTCTGGATATTGACATAATAGGAGTGCTGAAGCTCTGCGCTATTCCGCCTATAAGCTGTCCCAAAGATGCAAGCCTCTCCCTCTCCATAATAATAGAGTGTTTTCTTTCATATCTTTTTTCCAGATGAACATTATAAAGACTTGTAATTATCAAAGAAATCGCAAATCCAATAATAACGCATATCAAACCGATTGCATAAGAAGCATGTTGGGTACTTTCTATACCCGATGTTATGATATCAACAGGTGTCATAGCAAACACTGTCCACCCCAACTCAACCCCGTTTGTGTTGTCAATTGTATGGAAAGTCAATAAATAATCTTTACCGTTTATGTTCTTAATAGACGTTCCGTTTTTCTGCTTTATTATTTCCTCAATGTACAATTCATACTTTACATAATCCACTTTTCCGTTTTGAATTCTGTTAAGAGGATTCATCACATAGTTGCCGTCTTTGCCTACGATATACAGTTGTCCCTCATCGGGAAGCTTTATGTCGGATATGAGATTGTATATGTGCGATTCTTTTATATTGAGTATAAGCATGCCAATTTTCTCATTGTTTTCTCCTTTAATGCTTTTCATATTTGATATGGCCAGTTGATTGCCTGTATGGGTACCGGTGGATGCCACCTCAGTTTGATATGTGTCAAGCCACAATGAATCCATTCCGCTTTGCTGAAATCTCCGTACTGCATAGTAGGCCAGCACATTGTCCGTAGTCTGCGGTCTCGTCTCTCCTGAAGTAATGTACTCTCCGGTATTCGTAATCACTGCTATGTCTGCAATGTCTATTCTCGTATTGGTATAACCGTTTAGTATGTCTTCTATTTCTCTTCTGTTTGCTGCCCTTTTATGCTCATTATCCAGTTTGACGTGGGCTTTTACAAGTTTATCGAATTTTTCGTTGGTCAAAATTTCGTTTGATATATTGTCAAATCCGGTCATTATAGTTTCAATATTATTGGAAATTTGCTTAATAAGCTCGAAGTTATCGTCAGCAGTATGATGTATCATGTCAGCCGATATCATGTTATAAGAAAGATATCCCAATAATGTTGTGGAAACCAATACAATCAAACCAAAACAAATATTGAACCTTATCTGTTTTTTTATTCCTTGTATATTTAGTTTTTTCAAAACATTTTTCAACATTTTGATAACCTTTGCCATTTTACACGCTCCCACCCGTTCATTAAGCTTTGGCAGTAAAAGGAATCAATATGGATATTTCCGTTCCTTTTCCTTCCTCACTCTTAATTTTCATTGTCCCGCCAAACTTCCCTTTAATCGTTGAGTGAGACATATAAAGCCCAAGTCCCGTTCCGTTCTTTCCCTTGGTCGTTATCATTTCTTTTAAAAGCTTCTTTCTCACATTTTCCGGTATTCCGCTTCCATAATCTCTTATAACTATTTCCACCTCTTGGGTATTTTTACTGATTAACAGGTCTATTTTTCCTTCCTTTCCGTTGTAAGACTCAATAGAATTGGAAATAAGGTTGTTCATTACCTGAACAAGGTTGTTTATTTCTCCCTTTATTTGCGTGTTCTCATCCACTCTTATATCTATTCTCAGCTCGCAGGAAAACTTCTTAAGCTCGTGGCTCATTAAAATTTCAACTCTTTTTAACAGCTCTCCCACCGTAAAGCTTATGTTCTCCGATTCATTCATGTTGTCGGCCTGCGTGGAGAGTATAAAAGGAATATATTTACTTTTTAGGCAGGTAAATACAGAAC
>NZ_DAORXT010000106.1:0-9259 GCF_035371925.1 Acetivibrio sp.
CTCCATTCTATTTTTATCCTTCCAATGGTCTAAATGTTGCCAAGTAAGGTATTTTACATCTTTGGACCTATGGAAAGTTTAAAGACACTTCAAATCAATTTCACCTTCAAACACCTTTACAGCAGGCCCTGTCTTATATACGTGATTGTCCTTCTCATTCCATTCCACTATGAGGTCTCCCCCCAAAAGCTTTACAGTTGCCTTCCTTTCGCTGACACCGTTTAGTACCGATGCCACTAATACGGCACAGGCACCGGTTCCGCAGGCCAAAGTCTCTCCGGCTCCTCTTTCCCAAACCCTCATTTTAAGAGTGGTTCTGTCTATCACTTCCACAAACTCTGCATTTATCTTTCTCGGGAAAAGGCTGTGAGTCTCCATCTTGGGCCCGATTTGCTCAAGAGGAAAAGCATCTACATTATCAATATAGGATACGGCATGGGGGTTGCCCATTGATACGCATGTAACCTTAAACTCTCTTCCGTCCACGCAAACAGGCTCTGCCTTAAAAATCTCTTTATCGCTCAACACAGGTATATTCGCAGGTGTTAATATAGGCTCTCCCATATCGACTTTTACAAGTTTTACTTTATTATCTTGCATAAACAATTCAAGAACTTTTATTCCTGCCAGTGTCTCTACGGTTATAACATTTTTATTTGTCATCCCGTTGTCAAACACATATTTTCCCACACATCTTATCGCATTTCCGCACATTTCGGCTTCAGAACCGTCCGAATTAAACATCCTCATTCTAAAATCCGCTTTATCCGAGGGCATTATCAGCACAAGGCCGTCGGAACCAATGCCAAAGTGCCTGTCACTGACTTTTTTCGCAACTTCCGAAGGGTTTTCTACAAATTCTTCAAAGCAATTTACATATATATAGTCGTTCCCCAGCCCGTGCATTTTAGTAAACTTCATTTTGCAACCTCCCAATTTAAAACTTGCATTTTTCATTGTACTCATTATAACATACATTTCTCATATGGCAATACAAAAAAAAGAATTTTTGTGCATTTATTATTGTTTTTGATACAAAATATAAATATACTTTAAGGCCAATATGAATTCTTTTTAAGACAATATTAATTCAAATATTAATTCATTTATAACATATTCATGGAGAGGTGAATAAATGAAAATTCTCGTAATAATTCCTGCATACAACGAAGAAGCTACAATCAAAAACGTTATCCAGCGAATAAGTCTAAAAATGCCGCAAGCGGACGTTCTTGTGGTAAACGACGGTTCAAAAGACAATACTTCGCTTGAGGCAAAAAGAACCGGTGCCAAAGTAATAGACCTTCCCTACAATCTCGGAATCGGAGGCGCAATGCAAACCGGATACATATATGCCAAAGAAAACAACTACGATATTGCCGTTCAGGTCGATGGCGACGGACAACATGACCCTTCGTATATAAAGGACTTAATTGAACCTATCATTAGCAATTCGGCCGATGTAGTTGTCGGGTCCCGTTATATCAGCAAAACCAATTACAAATCATCGGTATTTAGAAGGATGGGAATGATTTTTTTCTCTTTTTTGGTAAGTATACTGACAAACCAAAAATTCAAGGATACAACCTCGGGCTTTCGAGCTGTAAATAAAGATGTCATAAATTATTTTTCCAATCACTATCCTGTAGATTATCCTGAAGTTGACGTATTGGTCAGGCTCAAAAAAAGGAATTTCAGAATTGCCGAACTCCCCGTTGAAATGCACGAGCGTCAGGGAGGCAAATCCTCCATTACAACCTTTCGTTCATTGTATTATATGTTTAAGGTAAGTCTTGCCCTTATTATCGGTACATTAAGGTCTTCCGAGGAATAGAGAGGTGATTTGAATGATTATAAATGTTTATTCCTTGTCAATAATGTTCAGTGTGTTCTTTTTATTGCTTGTGATTGAGCTGGTAAGAAAAAACAAACTTCAGGAGCGCTACTCCCTTTTATGGATACTCATGAGCATCATCCTCCTTGTATTATCCAGTACCCCGGTTATTATTGAAACTGTTTCCCGGTGGCTGGACATAAAAAATCCTCCGTCGCTTTTATTTTTATTCGGCCTAGGGTATCTAATTTTATATAATTTAGGTACCACTGTAACAGTGTCAAAACAGTCGGAAAGAATAACCCGCCTCACCCAGGAACTTGCCCTTCTTCGCCAAAAAATTACAGAGAAGGACTCCTAGTAAAATATAAATTGCTTATTACCCATAATACTGCTATAATATAGACATATACTTATATATTTTGCTTTTAGAGCTTGATATTCTATCTTGGAATTTGAGTTATGTTTTTGGTTATTTCGTCAAAATAATCAAAAACTTTATTTTCGGCCCGAGAAATATATTGTTTTTACGGAGGATATAGGTTTTTTTGGACCTTCGTTGACAAATTAAAAATTTTTTTGAAATTTTATTTGACAAAAAGACGATATAAGTCATATAGCGGTATAAGTCATATATAGAATATGGGAGATAATTATGAGTACATATTTAATTTCAGTTGCAATTCCAATATACAATGAGGCAAAACAGATTTATGAAAACATAAATATAATTCATAAAATTCTGACTGAAAATAATATTAATCATGAGTTCATCCTTGTAGACGACGGTTCCCGTGACAACACCTGGGAGGAGCTAAAAAGGTTGTCCCACGATCTTCCTAATGTCTTTGCCATAAGCCTTAGCAGGAATTTCGGCAAAGAAGCCGCTCTTTGTGCGGCCTTGGAATCTGCTCACGGCGATGCCTGTGTGATTATGGATTCCGACCTTCAGCATCCTCCGGAAATCATTCCCGAAATGGTACGCTTGTGGAAAGAAGAAGGTTATGACGTTGTGGAAGGTGTAAAGTCCTCAAGGGGTAAGGAAAGTATCGTATACAAAGTTGGAGCCCATTTATTCTATTCAATACTTGAAAATTTTTCGGGCTTTAACTTTGACGGTGCATCCGACTTCAAGCTTCTTGACTCGAAGGTTCTAGCTTCCTGGAGCACCATGCCGGAACGCAATACTTTCTTTAGAGGTATGTCGGCCTGGCTTGGATTCAAAAGGACCTCCATCCCCTTTGAGGTAACAGAAAGAAAGGAAGGACAATCAAAATGGTCCACTTTAAAACTTTTCAAGCTTGCGATAACCGCAATAACATCTTTCTCTTCGCTTCCGCTTCAGCTGGTTACATTAATGGGCATATTATTCCTCTTCGGCTCCTTTATATTGGGCATTAATACTTTATACATGAAGTTTAAAGGTGTCGCTGTAAGCGGCTTTACCACGGTTATCCTGCTGCTTTTGATAGTCGGCAGCACATTAATGATAAGCCTTGGTATTATAGGTACTTATATTGCAAAGATATTTGACGAAGTCAAGTTCAGACCGAGATTCATAATAAGAGAAAAAGCAGAAAGTACAAGGAAGGAATGTATAAGTATCGACACCAACGGTTGATGTAGCCTCTGCCAATTAAATGTAAATTTTGATTCTGTTTTTAAATTTTTATTTATATATATTTTTCTTTATATTTTTTTGGAGGTAGATAAAAGTGTTGAAAAAACAAATTGCAATTCTAATTACAGCAGCTTTACTAATAACAGCTACGGTTATTTCCTATGCTAAAATTGACAACTATCTTTTTAACGGCTCCTTTGAACAACTGATAAAAGAAGCACCGGCAAACTGGACTATGGATTCCTACGACAAATCCGCTGGTGCAACAACTTTTGAAGTTCAAACCTCAGACCCTCAATTGGGAGAAAAATATGTAACCATTACCAACAATGTATTAAACGACAGTAGATATGTCCAACCCGTCAAGGTTGAAGCAAACAAAAAGTACAAGCTATCCTGCTACATAAAAACTGAAAATGTAAGCGAGGAAGGCGCAGGTGCAAACCTTTCCATAGCAAATCAGACAGTAACATCAAGGCAAATCAAAGGGACAAGCAATGGCTGGGAATATGTTGAACTGTACGCTGCTACTGAAAGCGGTGTCGATACAATAAAAGTTACTGTCGGTCTTGGAGGATATAGTGCAATGAGCACGGGAAAAGCATCTTTTGACAATGTAGTTATGGAAGAAGTTGAAGAAATACCCGAAGGTGCACCCTGTGCTGTAATGAACTCTGCAAATGCCGGCAGCGATACTGATGCCGACAACAATAGCGGCAATAACAGCGATAACAGCAATAATAACGGCAATAACTCTTCGCCTCAAAATAGTGAAGGCAATTCGGGTAAAGTTGTCGTGATAGTATTGATTCTTTCCGCTGTTGCTACAGGTGTTGCTGTTTTCAACACTTCCAGAGCAAACAAAAAGAACAACTGAGGCTATACCGGCATCAATGGTATTGACGGCAGTCAAAGCTCTTTAATTTTGATAATATTAAAATAGCGATATGTATTGTTAAAGAATATTAGACAAAAAATTACATAATCTATAACATAAATGCAAAAGTCCGATTTTCACCTTTCCTGCATTTATGTTTAAATATTTTATCATAGTTTATAAATTTGTGGGGGTGCTTACAAAGTGTCGAAAAAACATTTAATGGTCTGGTTAATACTACTATTTTCTATGCAGCTTATTTTTACCTCTTCCGTGTTTGCACAAGGAGAAAACCTTGTGAAAAACCCGGGATTTGAAGAAGGAGACCAGGAAAGCTTATATTTCTGGCAGACTGACTGTTGGGAAAAAGCTCAAGGAGTTACCGAATTTCTTGTCGACGAAAACGTGTACCATTCAGGCAGCAGAAGTGCATGCATAGTCAACAATTCCGCCAACGATTCAAGGTACAAGCAGCCAATCAAAGTAAAAGGAGATACATATTATAGAATATCCTGTTGGGTAAAAACAGAAAATGTTGGAGATGAGACCAAGGGAGCCAATATTTCTGTTGAAGGCGGCTTGGAAACTTCAAGGGATATTCGCCAAACAAGCGGGGACTGGGAGTATATCGAAGTATATGGCAAAACCAGTCCAAATCAAGAAACCGTTAACCTTACCATAGGTCTTGGAGGATACGGCAATATCAATACCGGTAAAATATGGATTGATGATGTTGAAGTTGTAGAACTGGATAGCCTTCCTGCCGGGAAAACATCAATCAGCTTGGATCCGAACTATTCCGGAGGAAACAATCAGAATTCATCCGCAAGTAGCGGCAGTAAAACACTCTTGATATTGGGAATAGTATTCTTCTTTATTATCTTACTTGCAGTTATATTCTTTATTTTCTTCAAAGACAAAATACCCGTCCTTAGTCAAAAGCTCAATGCGAATAAGACAGTAAGTCAAAGCAATAATGATGATGAGAAGTGGATAAAAGTCAAGTTTGACAAGATTGATTTTATCATAATGGGTGTTATGACCCTCATTTACCTTTGCATTGCCTTGTATAACCTTGGAGATTTTAAAGTTCCCACCACATCATGGGAGCCAACAATTCCCGGCGAGTACTTCACTATAGAGCTGGACAAGGAAACCACTCTGTCAAGAATATATTACTACTCCGGACTTGGCAGCAATAAATATAGTCCTCAGTCCAAATTAAGGGTTGAATATCTTGATGAAAATCAAGAGTTCAAACATCTTACTACTATTGAAAAGAAAAATATCTTTATATGGGAGTTTATTGACACAGCTCCGGTAACCACCAAACAACTCAAGTTTATCGTGGATTCTACAGGCGGTGCGTTCAATGAAATAGCTATAGTTGAACAAGGAAGCACAGTGCCCGTTGAAAATATCAAAGTCGTTGACTCCGTATTGGAAGATAAAAGCAAAGCTACAATAGAAAATCTTTTTGACGAATCGGACAAGTTCGCGTTCAAGCCTTCTTACATGAACGGAATGTATTTTGATGAAATTTATCATGCAAGAACAGCTTTTGAACATATTCACAGAATGTCCCCTTATGAAACGACTCATCCTCCTCTTGGTAAGATTTTCTTGGCACTGGGAATTCTTGTGTTTGGAATGGTACCTTTCGGTTGGAGAATAGTCGGCACTCTGTTTGGTGTCGCCATGGTACCTGCAATGTATGTTTTCGGAAAGAAGGTTTTCCGTGACAGATTTTATGCTTTCGCCACCGCATTCCTTATGACGTTTGACTTTATGCACTTCAGTCAGACACGAATAGCAACTATAGACAGCTACGTTACTTTATTTGTTATACTAATGTACTATTTCATGTATGACTACTTTATAAACAAGTCATACAATACCACCCTTAAGGAGTCCTTAAAGCCTTTGTTCCTTAGCGGACTGTTCTTCGGACTTGGTGCCGCCAGCAAGTGGATTGCTATATACGGTGCTGCAGGACTTGCTCTTCTGTTCTTTATAAATAAGGGAACAGAGATATGGGAATATAGAAATATTGCATCCGGAAAATCCAAAAATAAACCCCTGTGGATTAACAGCTACCCTTCAAATTTAGCCATTACTATAGGGGCATGTGTTGTATTCTTTATTGTAATTCCTCTAATAATTTATATCTTGTCATATATTCCTTATATGTTGGTACCTGGGGACAACAAAGGAATCACTGTGTTCTATGAAAACTCTATTGATATGTTAAAATACCACTCCGAACTGGTGGCAGAACACCCATACCAGTCTGCATGGTGGGAATGGCCTATAATGGTCAAGCCTATGGCATTTTACTTTGGAAGCAACCTTGAACCCGGCATGACTTCAAAAATATTTACAATGGGTAATCCGGCCGTGTGGTGGGTTGGACTTCTGGCACTCTTGATAGTTGTCATTTGGGCTCTTTCAAAACTCAACAAAAATCTTATTGCACTGTTTATTTTAGGAGCATCAACCTTTGGATATATCGCACTGCCAAAAAGCATTTTGGCAAGCAAATTTGGACCGGAAAACGTAGAATTGCTCTGGGCCTTGATTTTCTTCGCAATGATTGCAATCTTACTTGTGCTGTCAAAACTGGATGTAAACATTTTAACTACCTGTATCGTCTCCTCTGCTGCATTCGGTACGATACTTTATCTCTTTAAAGATGTCGAAAGAGGAGATGCATTCTTGAAAGCTTCCAGCACGCAGCTTATTATATGGTCATGTCTGGCAATATGTATAACGCTGCTGTTTATCGGTATGTACAGGTATGACAAGAAAATGCTGGTGCCTTTGGCGGGACTTATATTCCAGTACGTACCGTGGATTGCCGTCCCGAGAATTGTATTTATATATCACTACTTCTCCATTGTGCCGTTCTTAATATTGTTAATTGTTTATGTTCTTAAAAAAGCAGCCGATAAATATAGTGGCATGAAGTATTTTGCATTTGTTTATCTGGGAATAGTTTTGGGGTTGTTTATACTCTTCTATCCCGGATTATCAGGATTGGAAGTTCCGGCATCTTATATGAAGTACCTTAAATGGTTTGATACATGGTATTTCTAAATAAAAGAATTGGAGGCAAATGAAATGTCAGATAAAATTGTATGTTCTGTTGTTGTACCGCTATATAATGAAGAGGAAGTAATTCTTGAAACATATAAAAGGCTTAAAAACGTTATGGAGTCGTTAAATGAGCCTTATGAAATAGTATTTGTCAATGATGGAAGCAAAGACAAAACAGCAATTATAGCCAATGAAATATGTAACAAGGATAAAACCGTAAAGCTGGTAGATTTCGCAAGAAATTTCGGCCACCAAACCGCAATAACTGCGGGAATGGATTATTCTGAAGGTGAAGCCATTGTTGTCATCGATGCCGACCTTCAGGATCCTCCGGAGCTCATTCCTGAAATGATTAAAAAGTGGCGTGAAGGTTATGACGTTGTGTACGGAAAAAGAAAAGAAAGAAAAGGCGAAACCTTTTTTAAGAAGTTTACAGCAAAGGTGTTCTACCGCTTCCTAAGAAGAATGACCGATGTGGATATTCCGGTTGACACCGGAGACTTTAGACTCATAGACAGAAAGGTCTGTGAGGCTCTCAAGATGGTTAATGAGCGCAACAGATATATTCGCGGTATTATAAGTTGGCTTGGCTTTAAACAGACAGGAATTGAGTTTGTGAGGGATAAACGTTTTGCCGGTGAAACAAAGTATCCGTTAAAGAAGATGCTGAAGTTTGCTTCCGATGCCATTACATCGTTCTCCTACAAGCCTTTAAAGCTGGCATCATACTTTGGAATTTTGCTCTCATTTTGCAGTTTCGTATACCTGATTGTAGTTATTTGCATGAAGCTTTTCACAGACCATGTACAGCAGGGCTGGGCATCAACCGTTGCAATTAATCTGTTCTTCCATGGAATTACTCTTATCATTCTTGGCATCATGGGAGAATACATAGGAAGAATTTATGACGAAGCCAAAGGAAGACCTTTATATATCGTAAGACAAACCAGAAACTTCTCCGAAGACAAGACGGACAAGATAAACATCAGGAAAAACAATTAAAAAGTAAATTTGAAAAATATCCAACTAAAAAAGCTAAAATAAAAGCTGGGAAAATGTTCTCAGCTTTTATTTTATACTTTTTTTATTGGTATCTTCTTCATTCAATATTAGCAAAACGATTATGATAAAAAAGCGAGTACTTCGTACTCGCTTCTTTTATGGTGGAGGGAGATGGATTCGAACCATCGAAGGCGGAGCCAACAGATTTACAGTCTGCCCCCTTTGGCCACTCGGGAATCCCTCCATATGGAGCTGGTGGACGGAATCGAACCCCCGACCTGCTGATTACAAGTCAGCTGCTCTACCTGCTGAGCTACACCAGCTTATATAAAATTTTAAATGGCGACCCGGAAGGGGCTCGAACCCTCGACCTCCAGCGTGACAGGCTGGCATTCTAACCAACTGAACTACCGGGCCATGTGGTGGGCACTATAGGGCTCGAACCTATGACCCCCTGCTTGTAAGGCAGATGCTCTCCCAGCTGAGCTAAGCGCCCGAAAATATGGTGACCCATAGGGGACTCGAACCCCTGTTACCGCCGTGAAAGGGCGGTGTCTTAACCGCTTGACCAATGGGCCATATAATAATTATATAATATAATATTTATTAGTTACTGCATTGTTTACATACCGTTAAGCAATCTGACAAAGTATATTTTAGCCGGAACCTAGCAAAATGTCAAGTAAAAATTTATTTTTTTAAGTTTCCAATTTCTTAAGAGGTTTTAAAAGGAATCTTATGACTGCTGAGCGTCACAAGCTTCCTTTTTTTACCTGGTGAGCCATCCGCGACTCGAACGCGGGACACCATGATTAAAAGTCATGTGCTC
>NZ_DAORXT010000107.1:0-9010 GCF_035371925.1 Acetivibrio sp.
TGTCCCCTTTGCCATAAAACTCTATCGTCCTTGATGTGCTTGTGCCGTATATTTCTATAGTTAAAGTTTTCATATTGCCTACGGTAAACTCTGTACCGTTGCCAGTGCTTGTTGCAGCATTATGAAATGTATGTGTAGTTATCTGTGGCAATGCTGCAAAACTATAAGTGCCATCGCCATTATCTATCAGCTTAACACTATGACCGTTTATAATTGTATAAGTATCAGCCATAATATTATCATCCCTTTCATATCATAAAATAAAATAAAAGGGCAGTTTCCCGCCCCGAACCAATGTTATATTACGATATAGTGTATATACGCATATCCAGCTAACCCTGCTGCTGAACCGCTTGCCGTTGATGCAGTTACCCATTTGCCCGAAGCAAGTTTTTGCCTTGCTTTTCCGTTTGTACCCACATCATTTATATTATCAAAAGTACCTACTGCCGTACCTACATCAAGCCCATCAATAAGATTATCGCTTGAAGTAGTACTGCTTGTAGCAGTTGTGCCAACATCAATAGTACATGCCGCAGTTGATTTTGTGGTAACGTCTATAATAACCCTTTCCACTATGATTGACGAGCTTTCAGGATTAGCCCACGACAATACGCCACCGCCTGTATTTGCACTACCTAACGCCAGCCTGATAACTTTTACAGCTCTGTCAGTACCATACAAAGTATTAAGTTGTGCAGCAGTAGCAGTTATTTTTGTGCCTCTTTGATAAATGTATCCATCCGTATCAGCTATCTGTCTTTCATTTTCTGAGCTATCCTTCATGTATAAATTATCTATAAGTTTAGGCATACGTTATCTCACTCCTTTACAATAAAAATAAAGGGCAGTAATAACTGCCCTTATATTATACTCCTGTACTAGCAACAAGCCCTCTCCAGTCATTATAGCCGCAGGTCATTCTTGCATAACCATACATAAACCAGTCAACTGTCTTTGGTATCGGTTGGCTATCGAATATCGGCTTCTCTCTCCACAGGAATAACAAATTCTCAATGGAAGAATCCTGTACGCCCCATATATTATCATCAAGGTAATCCATTATTACAGGAATAAGCCTGGGAAGTACATTAGTATCGTTAGACAATTCGCCTGCAACCTTTTCGCTTCTTAATATGGTGTATGCAGTCCATTCCAGGTTAGCGGCAACAAACAACTTATCCGCTATAGCCTGTATTTTTAGCCCGGCTTCGTCAACCTGATCTCTCATCAGCGTTAGCGCGCTCTTTAGGTTGGCATCTGTCAATGCACCAGTAACAAGGTTTTTCCCAAGACTGCCGCTATCAGCTAACGGGTGACTGTTCGAGAACAAAGCAACACCATCATAGCCAACATTGCTAAAACCGTTATTAATTATTTCAGCAGCAAGCACTTCGCAGGTTACTCTCAAACCTTTACCCAATGCTTGTGCACTGCCGCCCTTGCCAATACCTTTCATTACATTATACAAGTCATCCTTTACGAGCTCCCATGTAATCGAGTACCCCTTGTCATATCTTGCAGCCGTAAATGTTGCAACTTCGCCTTCACTCATGCTGTCTTCATTAATTACATTACCCTCGGTATTGGTACCCCACATTCCAAATCCACCAAGATGCGGGTATGTCACTTCTTTCCTGTCCATTTTGTCAACCTTAAATAGTTTTGAATATTGCTCGGGTTTTTCATTGTATGCATTCCATATTATTTTTTTATGGATTGGGGTCAATAATTCCCCAAAATTATCCCTTGTCATCTTCATATCTTAACCACTCTCCTTTTGAATTAATTAATTACGCCATACCAAATACCCTGTTGCAGAGTATTACATCAGCAACCTTATTAGTCGTATCAACATTGCCTACAACTTGGATATATCCACCCGTAGTATCTGTAACGTCAAAGGTATATGCGGCTGTACCCAAGTCATATTTATTGCCTATTGCAGGCGTTCCCGCACCTTCGTAAGTCATTTCATATATGCTTGCAGGGTTTATATCCACAGCTATAATGTCATTAGCAGTTGCGGTGGTTGTAACTATATCAGTATTGGCAACACCTAATACAGTACCAGCCGCAGCAGCATCAGCAGCTATAGATACTTTATTTGAAGACAAAACAACAATATCGCCTGCATATATCGTTTGTGAATTATTTACAGGGAAATACCTGTAAACAGGGGCAGTCCCGTTCAGGCTGCCTTTATAAACTAGCCTTTTAGCCATCTAAAAATCACCCTTTCTTTTTTAATATTTTGTTTAATTGGTCTATAGATTTTGAATGTTTGGCAAAGTAGTATTCCTGCGGTGTCATGCCTGCCAGCTTGGCAAGCTCCATTTCGTCCTTGCTTAATCTGAAACGCTTCTTGTTTGTACCGACTTCGCCGTTATCCGTTGAGTCAAATACCATATCCTGTTTCTTCTTCAAGTTGGCAAGGACTCTTTGCTCAACCTCTCGCTCAATATCAGCCCTGCTCTTGGTTATCTTGTTTTTACCGAACTTAGCAAGGTAAGCTTCCTCTGCGCTTAATCCAGTTTTGTCCATGAATTCTTCAAGCTCATCCCTGTACAAATCAATATCGCTAAACAATGGGTCTTTGGCAAGCTCTTTGAACTCCAAATCACGGAATTTTTTCTGGACAAGCTTTTTCACGGTAACAGCTTCATTTTGTGTTTTATTGAATTTTGATTTGAGAATTTTTATTGTCTTTTCATCAAAGCCTAGTTCAGCAAGTTGTTTATCCAAATCATCAGCCTCTGTTTCTTCTATAGTCGTATCTTTGATTGAATTCAATTTTGCTTCCAGTTCCTCAACTCGTTTTTTCCATTTCTTTCTTTCAGCTATTACCGCATTTCTTATGATTTCGTTATCCTTGCTGTCTGGTCTTGGTTGTTTGCTTTTACTTTCAACCTCTGCTGTATCATCTTGGGATATGTTTTCTGTTTCATCTTCCAAATCTTCTACATCAACCTCTATTACATCCTCTTCGGTTTCCAAATCTTCAATACCATCGGGTATATCAAATTCAACGTCATCACCAGCAAACAACTGTAAATTAATCTTAAATAAGCCTTTATTCATAAAATCAACACTCCTTTACTCCTTTTCTACGTGTGAGAACACGAATTTTTATTGCGGCTTTATCGCAAGCCGAAGCGTATTTCACAGTTTAACGACTTGTGAAGGTCAATAAAAAAAGCTCATCCTTTTAAGGACAAGCCTTTAGAAATAATATATTAAACACAAAATTTAAAACTATATAATCCCAAGTTTCTCTTTTACCAGTGCTTTTAGCTCATCTGACTTCATGGTTACAATATTGCCGGCAATATTAAGTTTTTTGGCTTCTTTTATAAGCTCCTGCCGGCTTAGTCTATCAATATTTATTTTTACCTCAACATTTCCCTGTTTTGGCTCATTTGAAGCTTCACATTCATTATCACCCTCCTTAATTGCAAGGTCTAATATTTTATATCCATTATTAGCCGGTGAAAGGTAAGCAATGTATTCCTGCCCACAATCACACACGGCACGCATAAACTTTTTTACCCTGTTGCCGTAAAAATTGACAAGATTAATCCCAAGTGTAGAAGAATTTAAAAATGGCGGCTTCAAATTCATACCGTTTATTTCCTTATCACACTTGACACATTTAGTAGTTTTTAAATTTTTTAGCAATAAAATCCCTCCTATCTATATAATTTTCCAGTTATATACTCATCTACCGTTACAGATTGCCCTTCCCAGCCACAATGCGGGCATCTTGCCATATCCTTTTTCTTGTGCCTGTATGCCCCTCTTTCACACTTCGGGCAAATAAGCCTCTGCCCGTAATGCCTTAAAATATCATCGGTACCTATAACAAGTTTTCTTTCGCTATTGCGAATATTATCAATATCATATTGCCACCACGGGTGTTTAGTCATATGTTTTATAAATTTCTGTTCCTGTTCATACGGTTGATTTTGGCGAATTACCATTTAGCAGCTCTCCTTTCATTTCGGCAAGTGCTGCTGGTGCACCTTTTACAGTTAAGCCTTCTATGTCATAATTCTGTCCCTCCCCTTCGGGTATATCAAGCCCTGCAATATCTCTGCCTCTTGTAGCCCTTAACATCTGTAACTGCTCCAGCTTCTTTATCTTTTCCTGCTCCTGCTCCCATGACGTTTCAGGCAATACACCAAGCTCCCTTATACGCTGCCTGTATTCCTGTATATCCATAGCACCATTAACAAATGTTTCTTTTACTGCATTATATCTAAACGCCTTATTATTAGGTATTCCTGCACCTATGCTTACAATAATATCAAATGTTGCATTCTTCGTTGCAGGCACTTCGTTACCATTTTCGTCCTTATCCATTGCCTGCATATACTCCGGTACAGGTAAATCCGGATTAATGCTTAACCATTGCTGCCTGTATTCTTCCGATACTGGTATAAGCCTGGGCACTTTTTTTAACTTGCTAGGGTTATACCAAAGGAATGTATTTCTCTTATTTGTTATCCTGAACGCCTGTTCTTCCGTCCAGTTTTCTTTAGCAAGCTCCAAAGCATATTCAAGTGCTTCTCCCAGTGTTTCTTCTATCATTGCTTTATCATGGTCTATGCCTGCCAAGCCTGACTGTTGCAATGCTAATGCTTCTGTTGCAGTATCAACACCTCTTTGCCTTATACCGGTAAGCTGGTCGGAAAATCTTGATATAATCTGCCTTTCATTATACAATGCCTGATTCCTGCGTTCAAAGATATAATTCGGCATTTCTGGAGGTTTAACCATTTGCCATGCCGCAGGATCAGCTGCCGGTATATTTAATCCTGGCTCGTTAGTCCATTTGTCTATATCAATACCAGAAGCTGTACCGACAACTTTTTGGATATTACCTGTCAACCTTGCATTAATTCTTATTTGGTCATCCAAATCATTAATTAAATCTTGTATATGGAATAGCAATTCCGCTGTTGATTTTGCATAGGTTGTACCTTCCCTTGCCATGTCCGGGCATATAAAGAACGGGTAAATATCTTTAGGGAATACAATACTTGAATGTTCCTCACTATCCCACAGTTTTATCCCGCAGGAGCTCATTTGAATAAGCCGTATTTTCCCTTTCTTCTTTGTAAATACAAACATATGCATATAATTATCCCTTGTTATATCATCATGCTCCGAACTTTCCTCACCAAACAGCCATTCCGATTCCATTGGATGATATGCTGGTAAGATAGCAGTTGCCTTATCTTCTCCAAACGTTTCCTCTGCCCAAAAGATTGACTTATTGCATACCGCAATTACAAATCTACCGCTTTGTATATCATAAACATCCGTAATATTCGGGTCAAAAAATACATAAGCAGGATTCCAACACTTGAACTCCGGCAGCCCCATTTTGTCTAGTGCTTTCGGATTCCACATGACAGATATAATCCCAAGCCCAAACTTTTTACGCCGCCTTGCAAATACTTCAAGCTTTTTGCGCATTTTGTTTTTGTCAATAATAAACTGCCCGATTATTTGGGCATGTTCTGCAAATGGCACATCTGACGGTTCACGAGGATTGGCTAAAATTGATATATTATGCTCAACAGTTAATGCGACTTGCCCTTCTATGTTAGGGTTAATTATATTTGTATTACTTCCAGGGTCGTCATCTGATTCCGGAAGGTTAACATCACCCTCCCAGTACAAGTCCGCAAGCTCCCACTTGTCAAACAGCCCTCTTGATTCCTTGTCCTGCCATGAGCTTTTAAACCAATCCATATACCTATCCGTTAGTTTTATATCTTCTTCCGTCATTAACTTTTCCCGCATCTCTTGATGCTTTTCCATTCTTTCATCATACGTCATCTGTATCCACCTCGTTTACAGAAGCTTTGCGTTTCGGTTTTATAGGTTGGTAAAGATTATTGTCTTTGCTCTTGTAGTTTTCGTAATAAACCTCGTATGTCCGCAATGGATTTCTTAAACTAGGCATAACCCGTTTAACAACAGCATTTTTATCGCTATTAACTTTAACCTCTTTTTTTACAGTAAAAAAGCAGGTCATATAACCTGCCGCAAATATTAATGCCCCTATCAATATTTCAAGCATAATTTACCTCCTGTTATTAAATATTCCTGGTCTTCTTATTGACAAATCGATAATGCCCATATCCTTCATTTCCTCCGGAGTGGTAAATCCGTTTACAACTTTCTTTGTCTCTTCTTTTTGCACAAAGGCATACATAAGCCGGTTCAATGCCTGACTTGCGGCGTCAACATCGTCATCCCTTTGCTCCTTCTTTTCCGGCCTGAATGCCGCACACTGTTCAATAACTTCATTTGCCCACAAGCATTTTTGCCATACCCCAGGTGATACTTCTATCTCATCAGGAATAAATACATTTCCAGCTTCCCATAACGGGAGTACTGCGTTTACTCTCTCTGCCTTACTTTTTGTTGCTTTAACCGGTATAATTCCAGGTATCTTTGTCCTAAGCATTTGTATTACAGCCGGTCCGTTTGCCTTATCTTCTATCAACTTAATCAATGCTTTAGGCCATTTTTTTGTCATAAGCCGTATATTATCCATTGTTTTAATAATATCCATGGGATATGCAATACGGTCTAAAAGATAGCAGTTTGCCCCAATCCTGCCCCATACATGCCCTGCAACGAAGTCGGTACCATCGGTATCCTTGAATGTACAGTCCCATGACTGCACTATTTCGTTAAATCCTACGCCTTTTTGCATCTGCAAAGAAAGCCTGTACCGTTGCCAGTAATGTCGCTTTATCATGTTGCCTTCAAGCGAAGTCGGCCGTTGCTGGTACAATGCATTCCATGCCCTCTCCCCGCCCTGGAGCGGATCGTTCTTATAGCTCTGCATTTCCTTCTCAAGCCATTTTTTATCCTTGCCTATCTCCGGAAATAAAGCATCCCCAGGCTGTCTACCGGTTTCTGCTTCGTATTTTTCCGCTATTGCAGGGAATGAAATAACAAACCAGTTTTCCGGCTCCGTATCTTGCAAATATCCCGCCAAATCGTCTTCATTCCAGCGGGTCTGTATAAGGATTATTTTACCTTTTGCGCTTCTCCTTGTACGAATAGTGTTAAGCCATTCTTCTATAACGAACTTCTTATAAGCTGGACTATCCGCATCCTGCCTGTTTTTGTAAGGGTCGTCTATGATAATCAAATCACCAGGATTACCGGTAATAGAAGCCCCTATACCTCTGCTAATCATGCTTCCCCTTGTTTTTTCTATTTCAAATTCCGCTGCTGCCTGGCTATCCCTAGATAATTCTATCCCAAACAAAAGTTTCCCGAACTCTTCTATTTTCTGTTTATTTCTTCTGCCAAACTTAACGGCAAACTCGTCATTATAACTGATTTCAATTACTTTGCCGTATGGATTACGGCCTAAAAAATATGATGGCAATGTTTCTGTTATTGTACATGATTTCCCATGCTGAGGCGGTAGCTGAATAATAAGCCCAATATACGGTTCTCCATTCTCATTTTTTAGTTCATCCCTTAAAAGTTTATCAACGGTATCGCATATATATACAAGAAACTTAGCAGGTATCCATCGCCCCTGATGGACAAACTCCACATACTTTGCATACTTCTCCCTTGCAAGCATTGCATCCCTTTCAAATATAAGCCTTGCAAGCTCTTCCTTCGCTTCCTTTAATCGCTGTTCTCTTTGTTCTTTCGTCATTTCAGATACAGGTATTTTCGATAAGTCTTCCTTCTTTTTTGCCATATTATATCACCTGCTATTTATTCTTGTGCTTGAAATACTCTATCTGCCGCAATCTTTTCTGTGCCGCTTCTTTTGTTTTATACGGCTTGCTCAATCTCTTGCCGCTTTCAGAATATACTACATAGCCTTTGCTTGTCTTCTTTATCATAAGGCATCACCTCTTAACGATTTTTATTGATTTTTACTACTTTTGCAGCATACTTTTCTGCATCAGTGAACGGCAAATAAAAAGCCTTGATTGTTTCTTCTTCTTTTTCTTCGTATCTTCCGGATTTGTGTAATAACTGTAATAAACTTTTTTGAAATATAAAAACAATGTCAAAATTACCTTGTATATATAAAAACGAATTATCTTTCCTGTATATGCCGCTTTCAACAAAACTATTTTCTATACAAGTCCTTTCCGCAATTTCAATAGAAAGCCTTTTTGATTTTGAACACCAATTATCAAGCTTTATTTCAATGCCTTGTTTGTTTTCGCCTTTTTCGTACTGATACTTGCGTGATGTATAATTTTGAATTACTATACCCATATCGAATAATAAATCAACAACAAAGTCTTGAAATTGATTACCTTCTTCTTCCGAATTTTTGTTTTTACTATTCGGGTATCTGGTTTCCATATACATCCCACCCTTTGCTTTTCTTTCGTGCAAACAATTCAATCCGTCTGCCGTAGGGGTAAATTGTATCTATTATCTCCCTGAAATACTCTGGTTTTTCGCTATGTTCCGTACGTTCTATTGATACAACACTATCAAACAATTTGTTCACATCTGGTTGACAACTTCCTCTTGTGCATATAAGTAAGAATTCATGGCGTACACTATTGTAATGCCCCATATTATGTTTTATTTTGTCCCATACAAAAGAAGCTTTGTATTTAAATCCCCATGCCCTTATTACTTGGAACGATTCTTCAAGTATTGGGGAAGTTACCCATAAAAATAATACTGCATTATCTTCTGCAATATCTTTTATTGGCATATCACATATTTCTTGAACAGTCATAAGCGGATAATGGTCTGCCTGTTCAACAAAAGTATCCGGCATATTGTTTCCATACTTCCAGGGCGGGTCTGCATATATTACACGATACTTGCCTTCTATTTGTGGAGCTTCTTTAACATTTTCCTTTGCCTTCTCACGCCTTACCTGAACATAGGCCTGATGTATTGTCATTTCATTTTTTGAAAGTTTTTTATCAATCTCCGGTGGTAATATATTTTTTTGTATAGCTTTATAGACAACATCAGCCTGTGC
>NZ_DAORXT010000108.1:0-8855 GCF_035371925.1 Acetivibrio sp.
GCCTGGCATCTTCTTTTTCAAAGATCATTTTGTTTCATTACAGGAATGCTCCTTACTCAATCGCCTCACCGATATAAATTGAAGTCAGAAATGCAAATACATAAGCCTGCAGGATACCGTCAAACAAATCAAAATATATACTTAAAAACGCCGGTAAAACAGCCGGTAATGCAAAATACACAAGCTCCATGATAATTACGGCACCCAAAATATTTCCAAACATACGAAAGCACAAAGATACAGGTCTTATCACGTAGTCAAGCATCTTAAAAGGAAGCATCAGGGGCACAGGTTCCACAAAGCTCTTTAACCAACCCCGCATCTTCTTTACCTTTATTCCGGCCAAGGCCACCGCCACCATTGACATCAATGCCAACGTCAATGTTACGTTTACATCCTTAGTAGGAGGCCTTATGGCAAAATTCAAATCCTTAAAGTATTCAATTCCCGTCCAGTGATAAATATCTTCACTTGAAGGTATGACATTAAAAATAGCTATTATATTTGAAACAACCAAAAACATCAAAACAGTACCTATATATGGGGCAAACAGCTTCCCGTTGTGTCCCATGGAGTCATTTGCAAAATTGTATACAAACTCCACAATGACCTCAACTACACTTTGCTTACCCTCCGGGATTGTCTTAAGCTTTCTTGTGAAAACAAGAGAAAAAATTATAAGAGCCGCCATCACAATCCACATCATGACCACCGAATCGGTAATTGACATATCAAAGCCAAAAACAGAAATGTCAATGAGTTTATTTGGCTTTATTAATTTCTGTAATTCGCTTGCAAACTCTCCCATCCAAATTCGCCTTCTTATTTAACCTAATTTTATGTATTCTTACTTAA
This sequence comes from Acetivibrio sp., assembly GCF_035371925.1. NCBI lineage: Bacteria > Bacillati > Bacillota > Clostridia > Acetivibrionales > Acetivibrionaceae > Acetivibrio > Acetivibrio sp. The sequence continues at coordinate 856 of NZ_DAORXT010000108.1, forward strand.
GTTATTATCGTCACATTTTACTTATATATTATAACAAATATAAAAAAATATATTAAAAAACGCCAACAAGCTCATCGTTTCGGCTTCTTCGGCAAAACTCTTAAATATACATAAATGTATTCAGCTGTAATTAAATAACAATCATCTCAATGTTTAAAAAGATATTATCACAGAGTTATTTTCTATTCAATAGCTATTTTAAGCAAATTAAATCTATTTTTTACCTCTATAGTTTATATTTTAACACTAAATCCCTCAGGCTTTGTTTTTGACAATCCGAATTCAAATAAGAGCGCCTTAACGATTCTCTCGGAAGCAAAACCATCTCCGTAGGGGTTAACCGCTTTTGCCATTTTGTCGTATTCTTTCTCGTTTATTAAAAGCTCCTCAGTCAAACGTATAATGTTTTCTCTTTCGGTTCCTGCAAGTTTAACCGTACCGGCCTTTACCGCCTCCGGCCTTTCTGTCTCGTTCCTTAGCACCAGCACGGGTTTGCCCAGCGACGGAGCCTCTTCCTGAAGTCCTCCGGAATCCGTCATGATAAGATAGGACCTTGCCATCAAATTATGCATATCCTGTACATCCAAAGGGTCAATCAAGTGCACTCTCTTGTGGCTTCCGAGAACTTCTTTCGCCACTTCCTGCACCGCAGGGTTTAAGTGCACAGGATATACTATCTGTACATCGCTAAAACAGTCGGCTATATGTTTTAGAGCCTCGCAAATGTTGCGCAGAGGCTCACCGAGATTTTCCCTTCTATGGGCCGTGACGGTTATAATTCTCTTACCGAAATCAAGCTTTCCAAGACTCTCATTCGCAAAATTATAGTTTTCCGCCACAGTGGTTTTTATAGCATCAATTACAGTATTTCCGGTTATATATATTTTGCTTTCGTCCACACCTTCCCGGACAAGATTATCCCTGTTGGTCACAGTCGGAGCAAAATGCAAATCGGATATCACGCCGGTAAGCCGCCGGTTTATTTCCTCGGGATAGGGAAAATATTTATCATAGGTACGAAGTCCTGCCTCCACATGTCCCACGCTGATTTTTTTGTAGAATGCGGCAAGACTTCCCACAAAGGTAGTGGTAGTATCTCCGTGAACCAGCACTATATCGGGCTTTGCTTTGTCAAGAATAACGCTCAAGCCCTCTAAGGCCCTTGTGGTTATATCTATCAGTGTTTGTTTATCCTTCATTATGTCAAGGTCGTAATCTGCGTCTATATTAAACATTCCCAGCACCTGATCAAGCATCTGCCTGTGCTGCGCCGTAACGCAAACAATAGTCTCGATTTGACTGCACTTTTTGAGCTCATTAACCAAAGGCGCCATTTTTATAGCTTCAGGCCTGGTACCGAAAACAGTCATTACTCTTAATTTCTTCAATTTTTATTCTCCTTGCTGTCTACTGTTTTTTCAGGTCTTTAATTTCATTGACAACCGGACTTACAAACTCTTCCTTTGGGCTGTATTTTTCGGGTATCTCCACATCATCCATTTCCAGCATGTATCTTGCTCCGCCGATTACAAAAGCGGCAACGGTTATTACAAGTATAATGGCACTGACAAAGCCTTTGTCTGCCAAAACTATGGCACTAAGTCCCAATGCTCCGCTCAAGGAATACATAACCAGCACCGTCTGCTTTTGACTGTATCCCATATCTATGAGCTTGTGATGCAAATGTCCCCTGTCCGGCTGCATGATAGGCTTTCTGTTCAAAGCCCTTCTAAATATTGTAGATATCGTATCAAACAGCGGAAGTCCCAACACAAGCAGTGGCACGGCAATCGAAAGGGCCGCATAGGATTTGAGCATGCCTTGTATGGATATAACCGCCAAGGTGAAGCCCAAAAATGTAGCTCCGGTATCACCCATGAATATCTTGGCAGGGTTGAAATTGTACGGCAAAAATCCTAAAGTGGCACCTGCCAGCATCACTGTAATAATTGCGCTCCCTGCATCGCCTGTAATAAGTGAAACAAAGAACAAAGAAAGATATGATATGGATGATATTCCGGCTGCAAGACCATCCAAACCGTCAATCAAATTGATTGCATTGGTCACACCGACTATCCACAAAATAGTAAGAGGATAGGAAACAAAATCATTAAACTGGGTCGTGCCCCCTTCTGCAAAGGGGTTTGTAATATTCACAATTCTGATATCCGATATAAATACAACCGAAAGAGCAGCAATTATCTGAAAAACCAACTTGAGTTTGGGCCCTAGCTGCTTTATATCGTCAACAATACCAATGCCAACTATAATAAAAGCACCGATAAGCATTCCCAAAAGCTGCCTAGTCGGCATGATTCCCTTCATATTAAGATATGTACTTAACAATCCAAACAATAATGAAACTATAAAGCCCGTAAATATTGCCAACCCCCCGAGCCTTGCAACAGGCTTTTTATGCATTCTCCTTGCATCCTTCGGCACATCGACAGCACCTACACGAAAGGCTATTTTTTTTGCAATCGGTGTAGATGAGAACGCTACAATAAACGCCAATGCAAAGAATATGATATATTCATAAAGCACAATCAACACCCTCTTTTTTTATTTGTACCCTTAATCTTTTGTATATAAAATTTGTCTTTCGTTATGCTCCGTAAAATCAATATCAGGTTTTTGTATCGTTTTCAAACCTCACAACTCTGATACCGGCTTCTTTCAATATTTCCATGGAAAGTTCGTCCGGATAGTCGCCTTTGAATACAATCTTTTTTATTCCCGCATTTATAGCCATTTTAGCACATAATATACAGGGCTGATTTGTGACATACAGTGTACCTCCGTTCACACTTGTGCCGGAGTATGCAGCCTGGACAATTGCATTCTGTTCAGCGTGTATCGCCCTGCAAAGCTCGTGCCTCTGTCCGGAAGGTACTTTGAGTTTCTCCCTGAGACAACCGATCTCACTGCAGTGCTTGCAGCCAACCGGTGCTCCGTTATAGCCTGTTGCAAGAATCCTCTTGTCCTTGACAATCAAAGCACCAACTTGTCGCCTGAGGCATGTGGACCTGGATTTGATAAGCTCAACTATCTCCATAAAATATTCGTCCCAAGACGGTCTCATAAGCTTTCCCCCGTTAATTGTCAAAAGTCTTATTTGGTGCCAAAAAGTCTGTCACCTGCATCTCCCAATCCCGGAATTATATATCCATGGTCATTTAATTTATCGTCTACAGCAGCACAATATATTAATACATCCGGATGGTCCTCATTTATTCTCTTTATACCGTCCGAAGATGCAATGAGGCACACCAGCTTTATGCCGGTTACGCCTTTTTCCTTTAAATATTTTATTGCCGCAGATGCAGAACCGCCGGTCGCAAGCATAGGGTCGAGTACCACAATCTCTCTTTCGGCTATATCTGAAGGAAGCTTGCAGTAATACTCCACCGGCTGAAGGGTTTCAGGATCCCTGTACAAACCTATATGTCCCACTCTTGCCATAGGCAAAAGCTTCAGCATGCCGTCAACCATACCCAATCCGGCTCTCAGAATCGGAACAAAGCCAAGCTTTTTGCCGGATATAATCTTTGCTTTGGCCACACCGACAGGGGTCTCAATCTCTACTTCCTTAAGCGGCATATTTCTTGTTACTTCATAACCCATCAACATGGATATTTCGGAAACCAGCTCGCGAAATTCCTTGGTCTGGGTGTTTTTATCCCTCAATAATGATATCTTATGCTGAATTAACGGATGTTCCATAACAAAAACATTATTCATAAAATATTATCTCTCCTATTTGCTGTATTTTTTTTCAATCTCACCGATTTTGGCAACCCTGGTTGCGTGCCTTCCGCCTTGAAATTCAGCTTTGAGCCAAGCATCAACAATATCTATAGCAAGGTCAAGGCCGACAACCCTCTCTCCCAAAGCCAGTATATTTGCATCATTATGCTCCCTGCTCATTCTTGCCATGAAGCTGTTGGTACATACAGCAGCCCTTATCCCGGGAACTTTGTTTGCGGATATCGATATGCCAAGTCCGGTACCGCATATTACAATACCCCTTTCACACTCTCCGTTTTTTACAGCTTCCGCAACCTTAAGTCCAAAATCCGGATAATCCACCGACTCATTTCCGCATGTCCCAAAGTCTATAACCTCATATCCTCTTTTTTTGAGATAGTCTGCTATTTCGCTTTTTAAGTTGTAACCTCCGTGATCGCTTCCAATTCCTATTTTCATAGTTTCCTCCAAGAATATATTTTATAGTATTAGCATGCTTATGTCAAAGACTGTTTTAATTCAAAAAAAGTCCTTTAGCTTTAAGACACAGCACAAATTATTCCTTAAACTTAATTATTATCCTATCCAAAGCATCCTTTATTTCTTTGGCACATATCTTGTATACCTCTTCAGGAAAACCGTAAGGGTCGCTAATATCCATATTATGCCTGCGATTATGCTCATGCCCCATAAAGTCGCCGTTTTCGTCATCCCCATAGGCATATTCTTTTATCGTATAGGTTTTGTCCGCAGCACCGGGAAACATTCTCAAAACCGCATTCTTATGCTCCTCAGTCATTGTCAGTATTATATAGGCACTTTCCACATCACTTTTTGAAATTCTTCTCGCCTTGTGGGAAGAAATATCAACATTGTACTCTTCTTTTAAAACTTTTATCGCTCTCGGATTGGCACAGTCATTTTCAAAAGCTGAAATACCGGCCGAAAAAGCCCTGAAATCTTTTAAATCCTCTTTGCCGTTCTCCACTATATGGTTAAAAAGGCCTTCTGCCATACTGCTTCTGCAAGTATTTCCGGTACACACAAAAAGTACTTTTTTCATATTGCAGCTCCTTTGAAGTTTACAATTTCAATAATCTTTTGTTCATTTTTCAATGGCTTGTCAAAAAGACATTATGTAACTTTTATTATATTATATCCGGCAGCTTTTTTCATCCTGTTCATCACCGCCAGTCCAATTCCTTCATTATCAATTGCTTCTGCAAGTATAACTCTTATACCAATATCGTCAAAATCTCTAAAAGCCTTAAACAAGTTTGCCGCAATCGTAGCGGGCTCCAATCTGTCACCCAGTGTAATTAAGGGTACGCCTTTGTAGAGCTCCTTTGTCTGTTTCGTTGCAAGCACTCCCACAGGAATATCCTTGCTTTGATACTCCATTATAAGACTGTTAATCTTTTCCGCAACCTTTAATGGCTCTCCCTCAACAACAATTACATCGGCCTTTGGAGAATAATGGGTATATTTCATTCCCGGAGCCTTAGGTACAAAATCCCCCGAGGGCTTTTTCATTAACGAAGGATCCATAGCCACATTTCCTAAAACCTCTTTCAATTGCTCAAAGGAGACTCCCCCAGGCCTTAAAATTACAGGTATATCAGTGGTAACATCCAAAACCGTGGATTCAACACCGATATCGGCGCTGCCGCCGTCGATTATAACATCCACTCTGCCGTTCAAATCGTCGATAACATGCTTTGACACGGTTGGGCTTGGCTTTCCCGACAAGTTGGCACTGGGAGCGGCTATGGGAATACCCGCTTCCCTTATCAACGCCAGGGCTATGGGGTGCGCCGGTGCTCTCAGGCCGACAGTGGAAAGTCCCGCTGTGATAACAGAGGGTATTTTATCGGATTTTGGAAGAACAAGGGTAAGGGGTCCCGGCCAGAACCTGTCCATTAAAATTCCAGCCTGTGGGGATATAGCCGCAGCCAGCCCGTCAACATATTCCCTTCCTGTTATATGAACAATCAAAGGATTGTCCGAGGGCCTCCCCTTAGCTTCAAAAATCTTCTTTACGGCATTTTCATTTAATGCATCGGCCCCAAGACCATAAACCGTTTCGGTAGGAAAGGCCACAATACCTCCCTCTCTTAAGACCTTTGCAGCATATTTTATTTTTTCATTATCAATATTGTCCGGTTGTATCTTTAGTATCTCTGTTTTCACTTTACTACTCCTACCCGTGCTTCTTTACGCAAAATTATAAAGAAGCCTTTAAAACTTGCAATTAGGTTTACTTTTAATTTAGTAACGTAACTATTATACCACAAATAATCCCCAAAACATTCCCTATTGATGATAATCTGCCCAAATATAGTTTTTTTGACTCTACAACCAATTCCCCGTATACCACATAAAGCATTGCTCCTGCGGCAAATCCAAGACAAACACCGATGAATTTTGAGGATATTCCTCCAAGAAGTGCCCCTGCCAAAGCTCCAATCCCCATAGGAACTCCGGAAAGCACTGTAATGACAAAGGCCTTTGACCTGCTAAAGCCTCCTGCACGCATCGGAACTGCCATGGCAATTCCTTCGGGAATATCATGTATCATAATGACAGAAGTTATCATCACTCCCAAGCTTATTGAAGCACCAAATCCCGAGCCCACTGCAAAGCCCTCGGGAAAATTATGGAGTGCTATTCCCACCGCCATCAGTATACCGGTTCTTAGAAGACTTGAGCTGCTTTTTTTAGGTTTTGCATTCTCATATCGCAGCATCAACTCTTCCACCATCATCATGGTCATAACTCCCGCAAACACTCCTGCCAAAGTGAAGGTTCTTCCCCCGTAAGTAAATGCTTCCGGAATAAGCTCAAAACACACCACAGATGTCATCAATCCGGCGGAAAGCTCGAGTATAAAGCTTAGAAAGCGCCGGTTCACGTCCTTAACAAAAAAAGCCGTTAAGCCTCCGATACCCGTTCCCGTAATACCTGAGACAAGGCCAATCAAAGTAACTTTTATCAAATAATTCACAATTATCCCCCTGCTTTTTAATCTTATTAACATTCTATTCTAGCGGGGGACAAATTATTATACTATATTAATTTTCACTATCTTCTGCACCGTTGCCGAGCCTTTCGGCCTGATCCGTTGTAATCAGTGCGTCTATTATCTCATCAATATCTCCGTCAAGTATATCATCTATTTTGTAAAGAGTAAGTCCAATCCTGTGGTCCGTAACCCTGCCCTGAGGGAAATTGTACGTTCTAATCCTCTCACTTCTGTCACCGGTACCCACCTGGCTCTTTCTCTCCTGGGCAATCTCGCTGTTCTGCTGTTCCTGAGCCATTTCATAAAGTTTGGACCTGAGCACTTTCATTGCCTTTTCCCTGTTTTTATGCTGGGACCTCTGATCCTGACAGCTGACAACCAGTCCTGTGGGTAAATGCGTTATTCTTATGGCCGATTCGGTCTTGTTAATATGCTGTCCGCCGGCACCGGAAGCTCTATAGGTGTCAATTCTCAAGTCATTGGGGTTTATATCCACATCAACCTCTTCAACCTCCGGCAGTACGGCCACTGTAACTGTGGACGTATGCACCCTTCCATTGGCTTCCGTAGCAGGAATCCTCTGAACCCTGTGCACGCCGCTTTCAAATTTCAACCTGCTGTATGCCCCGCTTCCTTCAATGGAAAATGTTACTTCCTTGAACCCGCCTATTTCCGTTGGATTGGAATCAAGCATTTCTGTTTTCCATCCATTTCTCTCGGCATATCGGGTATACATTCTAAACAAATCTCCGGCAAACAGAGCAGCCTCTTCGCCTCCTGCGCCACCTCTGATTTCAACAATAACGTTTTTTTCATCATTGGGGTCCTTGGGAAGAAGAAGTATTTTCATCTCCTTTTCCAAAGCTTCCAGCCTTTCCTCCGCTTGCTCAAGCTCCATTTCAACCATTTCGCGAAATTCTTTGTCCAGCTTCTCACCAAGCAATTCTTTGGCATCTGAAATTTCCTTGGTTACCTTTTTATACTCATTGTATTTTGTCACGAGCACTTCCAGCTCCGAATGTTCCTTCATAAGCTTTTTGTATTCATCCTGGTTTGCTATTACAGCCGGGTCGCTTAATCTGTGATTTATTTCATCATATCTGTTTTCTGCCGCCTGAAACTTCTCAAACATACCGCACCTCTTACATTATCATTATTAAAATCCATAATCACATATTATACCATGAATCTGTGATTTATTCTACACAAAAATGCATACTTTAACATCCCT
>NZ_DAORXT010000109.1:0-8847 GCF_035371925.1 Acetivibrio sp.
TTTCCCTCCTATGCCTTTGTTTGCTTTACCATATGAAAGTTTTATTCTTCCTTTTTAAAGAAATGTTTAATTTCATTTATTTTTTCACCATTTTCATCTATTTCATATATATATATACCATCTTTAAACCAAAATGCAAATACCATACCTTTACTTTCTGGATTTACACAATAAACTACCTCGTTTGTATCTATTTCTGCAAGGTCAGTCATATAATCATCTATTACTACACAGTCAACACTAAATAATCTAGTCCTAGATAAATGCTGGTCTTCCATCATATCCCTAGTCCTATTCATTATAGTTAATGAAGTTCCTCCTGTAAAAGGATTCACAATATCTTTTTTATATAAATCACGTAATGTAATCATAATCCCTGCATAATCACCTGTTTCAGTAAAATTTCTTAAGTCAGCAGCCTTTATAGCATACTCCAAGAATTTTTCCGCATTAGTCTCTTCTTTTCTATCTCCAACATTATTCACACTCTGTGTAGGATTTTCTTTCGGTGTGTTAGACACTTGATTATTTTTTCTCCCTTCACAAGCTGATAATAATACTGCGAATATAATTACTGATATTAGTATTGATTTTGATTTAAACATTTCCAACATCCCTTCTTTAAAAAAAATATATTTTTTCTTAATATCCTTTATATAGGATAACATCAAACTTTATTCGTTTTCCATCTTCAGTCCTAAACTCCTTTGGCATAAAAGGTTTCGTAGCAAATAAATATTTTATTGAAACTGAAGACTCAATACGCATATATGTACTGCATTCTGATATTTTAAAAGATTTATTTCCAGAAGCATTCCTCATATTTACCTGTATCAAATCAGCTATTCTTTTCATTTTCACATCCTTGTTTGTGAAGAGTAAAAATAACCTAAGGTAATCAACATATTTCATGGAGAGAAAAGACCCCTTAAGGTTTGTTTTCATTACCTCGGAATCATTTGTATTGCCGATAGAATCAATAAATTTATTTACTTCCTCTTTTCCTTTGTCAGCAGCTTTTTTAAATGTTTCCTTGAACTTATTAATTAAATTCTCTTTGTAGCCTTCAATTCCACTTTTTATATTATTTTTTACTTTCTTTTTTGCTTCCTGAATAGTATTAAAAATTAAACTATTAACTTTTTTACTAGTCTCATCCATATTATAACCGAGTAATTCCTTACCATCTGCAAGCTCTGTAGTGAGTTCCGCTATAGCTTCTTTAAGATTTCTATCTTTGTATACTTCAAGAAAATCCGTATAATCTACTCCCCGAATAATATCCGGCACATAACTACCTACAGTACTTTTTTCAACAGTCTCCATTTGGGCAAGAAGCAAAGTCTTAATTTGACTACTAATCTGATTCATTATCTCTCCTACTTCTCCTTCAACTTTAATATTCAAACTTGACTCTAAATCATCAAAAATATCCTCTGCAGAATATGTTTTTTCTCTAAAAGGATTTTCAATACTAGTAAATGCCTTATCTACCAGCAAATCCACTTTTGAATCAATGTAATCTGCTATAGTTGTAGTCGCTTTCCCTAGAAAATCCCCAGCTTTGTTCTCCACATAGTCAATCACTTTCTCAGAAGCGAATTTAGCATTCTCTTTTGCCTCATCGATAATTTCATTTGTAATTGTTTTAGAAAGCCCATCAATATCCGTTATCCAAGTATTTCTCGTCTTAAATATCGGTACACTATCACCTTTCAACAGCAAATACACATCAAATAAAGACTCCGCCATTGCCCAAGCCATCATGATTAGCGCATGTATAATGGGAATACCTACACCGCCGGTCCATCCAGCTACAACAGTAGCAACTTCTAACGCAGTATTAAACTTCGTAGGATCAGTATATATGGCAATAACATTCAACGCAAATCTCAAAAGAGTAATCTGGCCCTTTACCGCGTTTATGTTTTCCTTTTCCTCATCAAATCCCCATAAAATATACTCTACATCTGCATGGTTTGCATCGAAGAAAACCGGCCTTTCCTTCATTAAATTTCCTCTTAAATCCAAATCTTTCTCCATATCCGTAGTGTAATTTGCGAAGCTTCCCATTATGTACTCATTTATATATATTTCATCTCTTAAGTTATAGACACCATCTGCAAATATTTCTGATATTTGTGAAAGAAAATTCAAGCCATTCTTTGAAAAATCAGTATTATCCTTTGAAAACGATGCCTTCCCCAAATCCACTGCTTCAAGTTCTTTTCCTGCTAAAGTCCCTTCAGCCTTTCCTCCCGAAGCTATAATTCCAAGAATATTTTTTACATGCTCCATATCATTTTTTATTTCTTCCAATTCCGTCGGCTTATACCCCTTGTTTGACGGAACATCTTCAGGCATCTTTTTCTTGCTTTCCTTTACGGGCTTCTCATCCCCAGGACCGCCCTTTTCGTAAATTCTCCTATAGCGTCCCTCGGATCCTTTTCACCCTCCTTGGGCTTATCTGATATTATCCCTTTGTCTGCATAATAGTCAATAGGGTTGTCGTTGATTTTTCCTTTATACTCCGCTATTTTTGCCTTTACCTTATCACTATTAAGCCTTGCACGTACTACATCAATATCCGGAACTATATCCCCAAAATCACCCAAACCAAGCTCATCTATTTTCGCATCCATAATAAAACTCTTTATTTCGCTTAATACTGCAAGGTTATGCTCAAGTTCGGCAATTTTAGGCGTCAAATCCTCCGTTGATATCTTTTCCTTTTTGCTGCCGAGGTCAAGCCTTGTGGAGTTTGAAAATTCATTCGTTTCCCCTTCAAGCTTCTTATTTATTTCATCAATTTTAGTTACTGTATCTTTAGACTTTTTCATCACAGTCTCAAGTGCGCTCTTGGCATCTTTTACAGCAGCTACTGGCTTGTCTATATACTCCGTCAACACCTTATTAATTTGCTGTATTTGTGACTTTTTCGTATCCAGCTCCTTTTTCTTTGTCTTTATTTTATCTTTAAGCTCATCTATAGACTTTTTTAAATCACCTGTCGAATCCTCAAGCTCTTTAATTAAACCCTCAAGCTCCGTTATTTCGGCTTCCTCCGCTGATACATCCACGTCAGCAGAACCATCCTTTTTCGCTTCTTTCTTCTTATCCTCTATCTTTTTCTTAAGCTTTTTGATTTCATCCTTATATTCATCTATTTTATCTTCAATCTCTTCCAACTCGTCCTTGATCTTTTCTATCTCATCCTCCATGTCTTTTATCGCCTTTTCAATCTTAACTCTTTCCAATACATATCCTGCAGCTATTTCCAGCTGATTGGGTATATTAATATCCGTACCAAATTTATTGACCGTTACAACATTATTTGATGCTTTAACCTCATTTTCCTTAATCTCTGTCAAGTTTTTGTCCACATCAAGCTTTTCCTTTAAAATATCCGCCTGCTTTTTAAAATCCTTTAAGGCAAGAAATTTATCCATAAGTCCCTCGGACAATTCCTTGGGCCCTCTGTACTTCATGTATTCCAGTATCTGAGCCCTTAAAACCTCAGTCTCCGACAGATTATATATGGGCTGAACCTTTACATTCTCAATTTTATAATCATACAAATCCAAAGGTTTCTCCGCTTTCTTGTCCACTCCCAAAAACTTCTTTATGCTTCCGACGGTTTCCGATTTGTTTATTTCGTCAAGAGTTGACTCAGCTTTTGTCTTATACTCTTCAATACCATCAACCATCAGATTTCTCTCAAGGTAATATACTATCTCTTCCATCAGAATGTCAGGATCATCACTGGATAGAGCCATAAGTCCATATAGCTCCTTCAATAAATAATTATAGTTGGCAAGAGCGGATTTGGCCGATATATCCAACGCACTTTCAATTTGCGTTTGTGCCGACTTCATTCGTGTTCCTTCAACTAATATAGCGGGAATGGCAATCATTATTAATAAAACAATACACAAAAAAATTGATATTGCGCCCTCTGTTTTTTTGAAGAACCTCACAGCGATCCCCCCTGTCATCTACAAGCTTTGCAAATTCACCATTTTTATGCATATAATAACATTTTTCGCATACATGCATAACTAGCAATAAACATTATAGTATAAAATAGAAAATATGCCAATATGGTTTTTATAAAAATACCAAAAGTTCTTATGCCAACTCCTTACAGAATTACAACTTCACTTTCGCTTGCAAGGGTTTCTCAGGTATTACTCAATAGCTGTTTTTCAGTAACCTCACAAATTATTTATCATTCTAGACTGTGGAATTTCAACTAAGAATCCGATAAAGCTATATAAGGAAAGATTATCATCTTATATGAAAGGAGTATGAAAACAAAAGAAAATTTACGACACACAATTCAATATCTGAGAACAACACATTAAAGGCAAACCCATCAAAAGATGGCGACGCAAAGCTAAAGGGGCTAAAGCATTATGCCATGCCAGCCAGTTGCAATACAATAATACTCACCCTTTTAGTCTAAAGAAAGGTGAGTATTTTATTTTGCACTAATTTGCAGCTGCATTGAAGTAAAAGTTTTTATTAATCTACGAAGGAAGTGTAAAAATGAAAAAGCAATTATTAAGTACTCTATTAGTGTTTGTATTGGTGCTGTCACTAAACAGTATTACGATGCTTGCAGCTGAGCCTAAAATCGAAAATCTCACCTACTATGACAAGGTATATGCCTTTTCTGAAGGAATGTCCAAAGTAGTTAAAAATGACAAATATGGATTTATGGATCAAACCGGTAAGGTTGTTATTGACTTTACATACGATTATGCAGAAGATTTTTGTGAGGGTTTTGCGGCCGTTTCAACAGATGGTTTCTGGAACCCCGACGGAGGCTATGTTGAAGGAAAATGGGGATTTATTGACAAAACCGGTAAGGTCATTGTTCCAATTATTTATGACAAAGTATGTAATTTCAGCGAAGGTCTTGCTGCCGTTATAAAAGACGGAAAACTGGGTTTTGTTGATACGGCAGGCGAAGCTGTCATCCCTCCGGCATTCGGCGGTGGAATGTACGAAGAATTTTATTTTAGTAGCGGCCTTGCAGTAGTAACAACCGGTGACTTCGGAACTCCCGATTTTCTGGTTATTGATAAAACCGGCAATTTAGCATTTGACTTTAAATATGACTATGCAAGATTATCCAGCTATTCTGAAGGATTGCTTGCTGTCGGTGTCGGCGGAGATTGGGGTATTGGCGGTCCGTATTATTGGGCTCGCTCCTACAGCGGGGGTAAATATGGTTTTATAGATACAAACGGCAAAGAAGTTGTCTCGCCTATTTATGATTATGTGGATGATTTTAATGAAGGCATTGCAGTTGTCTGCAAAGACGATAAATGGGGCGCCATCGATAAAGACGGTAATGTCGTTGTTCCGATAATTTATCCCGATATCAGTCGTTCAAGTGAAGGATTTATCTGCATACGTAACGATGAGGGAAAATGGGGATATGTTGACTACACCGGAAATGTGGTTATTGATTTCAAGTTCGATTTATGCAATACATTCCGCGAAGGATTTGTTACCAATTCCATCAATGGAGAATGGGGCACATTAGATGCTACAGGAAAAACTGTAATTCCATTTAAATATAATAATTTGTGGAATTTCAGTGAAGGTCTTGTCAGGGTCAGAACAGTTGAAGGCGGTAAATGGGGTTACATGGATAATCGCGGAAACATTGTTATTGAGCCTGTTTATCAAGCAGCCACCGACTTTTCTGATGGAGTTGCTATTGTCAAAAAAGACGATAAATTTGGAGTCATTTTTAAAACCTCCATCCCATTCACAGCAACACCTACATCTTCAACCGTTCTTGTTAACGGCTCTCCCGTAGCTTTTGACGCTTATTCCATTAATGGCAACAACTACTTCAAGCTTCGTGATTTGGCTTACGTATTAAACGGCACCGGCAAACAGTTTGAAGTAACGTGGGACAGTGTTAACAAAGCAATAAATCTAATACCGGATAAATCCTACACAGTATCTGGCGGCGAAATGGCAACCGGTAGCAAAAACAACGCCACTGCATACCCTTCATCTGCAACCGTTTATATTAATGGCAAAGCGGTTGAATTGACAGCCTATACAATTAACGGATATAACTACTTCAAGCTCCGTGATATTGGTAAGGCATTCGACTTTGGTGTGATCTGGGACGGTACTGCCAACACAATTCGCATAGACACATCCGGCAGTTATACCGAATAATACGCACATTCCATAATTAAACTGGCCCCCAAAAGTTAATCCGTTGGGGGTCAGTTTTTATGGCAAAATGTCGTCAATCGAAATCAAAAATGTGCAAATGCTTATACTGGTTTATTGAGCACCCACTCTTTGATAAACCATTTATATTTTTATTTAAAGTTTTTAAGTGGTTTCGAACCGTCCCCATTATAAGTTCTTGTATCTTGCTAAAAACTGCTTAGTCCTATCTTCCTTAGGATTTCCAAATACTTCCTGAGGAGAGCCCTGTTCAACAATCACGCCGCCATCCATAAAGATAACACGGTCTGCAACATCCCGGGCAAAATCCATCTCATGAGTTACAATAATCATCGTCGTATTACGATCCGCCAAATTCCTAATAACCTTCAAAACTTCCCCGGTAAGCTCAGGGTCTAAGGCAGAGGTAGGCTCATCAAAACACAAAATGTCCGGCTCTAGTGCTAAAGCCCTGGCAATAGCTACACGCTGCTGCTGTCCGCCGGATATCATATGGGGATAGCAGTCCAGCTTATCCGATAGACCGACCTGGGAAAGAAGGATTTTTCCTCGGTCCTGAATCTCCTTCAAAATAGCTTTTTTATTCTGTTTGAAGTCAGGGCGTTCTTTGGCTAAAAGTTCTGCCGCCAATGTAACATTTTTTAAAACTGTATATTGAGGAAACAGGTTAAAATTTTGAAAAACCAGTCCAAAATGAAGACGTTTTTTTCTTACTTCACTTTCCCGTTGAGTAGCAGGGTCCATTGCGTCAAAAATTACCTCATTATTTACAATGATGCTTCCTTTATCAGGCCGCTCCAGGAAATTAAGGCACCTGAGCAATGTGGTCTTTCCGCTGCCGGATGAACCTATAATGGAGATTACCTCTCCTTTTTCCAATGAAAAATCAATCTTTCTCAGAACCTGAACGGTTCCGAAACTTTTCTCAATACCTTTTACTTCTAAAAAAGCCAACAAAACCCCTTCTTTCAAACACGGAAATAACTAAGTTTCTTCTCTACCCAATCAAGGAGTACGGTTAACACTCCGCCAAAAACAAGGAAATATATACCTGTAGCAAAGAGAGGCCAGATAAGTCCTTTATTGGTGTATTCACCAGCCATCATAATAATTTCTTTATTTGCAATAATACGGGCAAGAGACGTATCCTTTACTAAGGTAATCACCTCATTACCAATCGGAGGAACAATACGCTTTATTACTTGCAGCAGTGTTACATGAAAGAAAATCTGTCCTTTTTTCATGCCCAAAACCTGGCCCGCTTCATATTGTCCCACCGGTATACTCTCAATACCGCCTCGATAAATCTCAGAAAAATAACAAGCATAGTTGATAATAAAAGCAACGGTTGCAGCAACAAAACGTCCCGATTCACCGCTTGGCCAGGAAAAAGGCATATTCAAAAGGCCCGGCCCAAAGAAAATAATTATAAGCTGCAGCATCAGCGGCGTTCCACGGATTATCCAGACAAAAGTCCGCACCACCCAGCGAAGAGGACGAAAACGGCTCATTGAACCAAAAGCAATCACCATCCCTAAAGGCAGTGCAAACAAAAGTGTTAATATAAAAAGCTTACAATTGAGCAAAAAGCTCTCAGATTAACGACCAAAAATTACCAAAATCTCATTCATACTTTTTACCCCAATATACAAACGCTAGGACAGAGGATTATCCCTCTGCCCTTAGCTCAATTTGTTATGTATCAAAAACTTATTTTGCAAGTTCCAATCCATACTTTTCAGCCAATGCTGCCATTGTACCGTCTTCAAGAAATTCATCGAAAATCTTATTCACTTCTGCGCAAATATCGGAACCTTTACGGAAGGCCACTCCATAATCCTCTTCAGCCAAGTAATCAACAATAACAATATCATTATAGCTAGTACCTTCACCGGTCATTGTTTTTGCCAAAGTTAAGTCCAACACAGCTGCATCAGCAGTACCGGATTTCAATTCCATCAGGCAATCTGTCTGCAATGTCTTAGGAACAAAGTTTGCCTGCTTCAAATTATCATCAGCCTTGATGGTTTTTTCACCGGCCGAACCCTGCTCAGCCACAACGGTCTTTCCTATTAAGGATTCCGTTCCGAGATACTCAGTGCCTTCCTTCACCAAAACCACCTGAGCATTCTTAACATAAGGCTTGGTAATCTCCATTTTGGCCTTACGTTCGTCATCAATTGTCAATCCATTCCAAATACAGTCGATAGACTTTGCATTCAGTTCCACTTCTTTAGTATCCCAGTTGATTTCAACAAATTCAGGTTCAAGCCCCAGCTTCTCACACGTCAACATTGCCAGCTCTGTGTCAAAACCGGTAAAAACGCCATTTTCATCTGTATAATTCATAGGCTCATAATTGGTGTAGCCAATGATCAGCTTGCCTTTACCTTTAACGTAATTCAAATCACTTTCGTCCTGAGTTTTATTAGTTTCCCTACTGCCGCAAGCTGCCAACGCAAAAACCATGGTTAGCGCTAAAAGCAGCGACATTAGTTTCTTCATTTTTAATTTTCTCATCTTTAATTCCCCCAATTTCAATCAAAAATACTTTTTCATTATATCCAGGAGTTTGACAGTTAGTTGCTAAAAATTAAAAAGTAAAACGTCTGAAACCCATTG
>NZ_DAORXT010000110.1:0-8617 GCF_035371925.1 Acetivibrio sp.
GAAAAAGTGGCGCGCCCGACAGGATTTGAACCTGCGACTTTTGGCTCCGGAGGCCGAAAAATATCATTTACATTGTTTTATTTCATTTTTCATATATTACTAAAATATATTAAATACAGTTATAAATACTTACTTGACATTACTATATTTTACATGTAATATCAAACTTAATGTTGGGAATACTGTTGGGAATGAAAATACATCTTGGAGAGTTATATGCCAACTAAGAAACGTAACAAAACAAAATACCCAGGTGTTGTATATATTGAAGGTCAAGGAGCTCGCGGTAGTGAACGTATCTACTATATTATTTATAGAAAAAAAGGTAAGCTAATAGAGGAAAAAGCTGGTAGACAATTCCAAGATGACATGACTCCTGCAAAAGCTGCTGTTATTAGAGCAAAAAGAATAGAAGGTGTGGAAGAAAGCAATGCTGAAAGACGCGAAGCAGAAAAGCTTGCTGCCGAAACAGCTCAAGGTAAATGGACTATAGCACGTTTATGGGAATCTTATAAAGAGCACACCCATAATTCAAAATCCAGAGCATCCGATAATAGTAGATATGCGAAATACATTGAGCCATTCTTCGCTACAAAAGAACCGTCAGAAATTGTACCTCTTGATTTAGACCGTTTACGGCGTCGAAGCCTTGATCAAAAAGCGCCACAAACAACAAAACATGTATTAGCCTTACTAAGGAGGATAATCAATTTTGGCGTGAGAAAGCAGCTTTGTAGTGGATTAAGTTTCCAATTGGAAATGCCAATAGTTGATAACATTGTTACGGAGCAACTCAGTCCGGAGCAGCTAAAAAAATTGCTTAAAGTTATAACTGAAAGCACCGATATACAAGCATCCCACATTATGCTTTTGGCGCTTTACACTGGTATGAGAAAAAGTGAAATCCTTCGACTTAAATGGAACGATATCGATTTTGAGCAAGGCTTCATTTATATTCGCAAACCTAAGGGAGGAAAAAGTCAGATTGTGCCTCTCAATGCACCTGCAAGCGAACTGCTTAATAATCATCCAAAACTGTCAGATGAATACATTTTTGTTAATAACAAAGGAATGCCGTTTACCGAAATACGTAAAAGGATAAATAAAATTAGAGAACGTGCAGAATTGCCAGTAGGCTTTAGACCTCTCCACGGTCTCCGCCATGTTTACGCCAGCATGCTTGCCTCATCTGGGAAAGTCGATATGTACACTCTTCAGAAACTCTTAACACATAAGAGTCCAGTAATGACGCAGAGATATGCCCATTTAAGAGATGAAACTTTACGACAAGCATCCAATCTTGCTGGTGATATTATAAACGAGATTGCTGCAGGACAAGAAGAAAAGTCGGAAACTGAAAAACTGAAAGTAAAAGATATTGGAATGAGAATAATTGAATAGGCTTAAATTGAAAGCATTACACTGATGACGGATGTTAGAATTTTTATAAGCAAACGTTTTCAAAATAAAATATGATAAAATATATCAATACTTATAAATATTTAAAAATTTGGAATTGCGATAGAAATTCAAAATATTTTTTTATAACCCGTAAAATTTTTACTTTTGAAACTACATTGAGGCAAGCATGTCAAATTGGTTGACCGGACAAGAGTTATTGGAACGCTGGCAGATCAAGGCTTTCCAGCTATTTGATCATGTCAAAAACAACCTTCAGCCATATGATCAGTTAGGACAACCTAAACCTCCCCCTGACGTTTATGCAAAACTTCAGAAATTGAAGAGACTGGAGGATAAGTTAGAGATGGCAAATATTCCTCAGATAGTATGGGTTGATTATGAGTGGCAGGATGGAGGCTATGAGAAAGAGGTTATCCCTAGGGAGGAGGAAAACTACATATATGATCAAATCGAGGATGAAGTGAATAGCCTAAAGAGCGAATTGAAAGATGCTCCAACGTGTTGGCATTATTATGAATTGCCCGAACGGGAGGAAGACTGTATACCTATTTTTGACGAACTAAAAAAGTCTTTCTTCCGTATTAAGGATATAGAAAAATATGAAAAAACAAACAAAATAAATGTTATCAGAGGTTCATCAATCATGCAGGATGATTCCTTCCTCGCAGATATGCCGTCATATAGAGGAGCTTTTGTACTTCGAGGAGAGTCTTGGGAGATAACTTTTGATGGAATAACAAAGTTACTAAAGCACAGAGAGTGTATATATTATGTCGTTCAACTGTTGAAATATCCAAATCAAAAAATTCACGTCCTTGATTTAGTGAGATTTGTGAAAGGCAACTCTGCTGATGATTTACTTGAACAAAATGTAAACATGAAAAAAACTGAAGAAGAAGAAAACGATTATAGTCAAGAAGATTCCTTCGATTACAATGAGCTACATTTTTTTAAACAGAATGTAAATGTAGATAAGCTAGATAAAAATGATATTGATAAAATTAGGGAAATAGGAAATAAGTTGTTAAAAGAATTGGAATCCGCAAGAAAAAGCAAAGACACAAAAAAAATTAAAGAAATAACAAAGAAATTAGAATATTATAAAGAATATGTTAGGAAGGAGTATGGATATCTGGTGCGCCAGAAAGGTACTCAGGTCTTCCTGACAAACAAATACTCCGCCAAAAACCCTGAAGTAGAAAAAGCAAGAAAGCTCGTTTATAAGCATATTGTTAATGCAAAAAAACATATCGGCGAGATAATGCCAAAGCTAAAAACCTACCTGGATAATCACATAACTACCGGCGCAAACTGCAAGTTTAAGTCTAATGAGCCTGATTGGAAGATAAACCCATAAACATCCAAATGCCATAAATGGCTATTTCAGTTCAGTCATTTCAAACTGACTTAAACAAATAATAGCAACGTTACAATCCGAAAAAAGCTAACCCCCAACTATCAATTGTTTCTTTTCCTTCCTCAGCGAATTTTTCGTTCGCAAAAGCGAAGACAAAATTAGCCCCTTTCTTATAGAAGCATAAAAGAAAGGAGGTGAGCAAATGGAAAAGCAATATTTAACGGAAAATGAAGTTAGTAAAATTATTGGGATGAGCGTTTTCACGCTGCGAAACTACCGTAGCTTGAGAAAGGGTATTAATTACTACAAAATCGGCAAAAGTGTTCGTTACTTATTGGAAGATGTAAACAATTTCATGAGTTTACACAAAATCAGCGTTAACAGTGTATCAAATAAAAACAATACAAAAGGAGGAGAATAAAAAATGGAACCGAAAGAATACATAACGAACAATACATTAAAAGCATCCACCGACAAACAGATGGTGGACAATACTGAAAAGAAAGATATCGTAATGAAAGAAGCCACAGCAAAGAACGTACTGATGATCACACCCACCGGTGAGATGCTCACACTCGACGATCTTGAACTGAAATTCTGCAAAGAGGAAATCGAAGACATCGAGATAGGTACTCTTAAAAGGATCAATGTTCCCGATTATAAATTACCCTTTAAATCAGTGCATCCTGTTGTTATAAGGACTCCAGATAGCTATTATCTAAGAGATGGTGCTGATTTGGTCAAGGCAGCTGAAACTGATGGCTTGGCCTTCATAAGGGCTAGAGTTCTTTATACAGACAAATCATGCTCTCAAGCACTCGAAATAAGCAAAATCGACAGCAGGCTTTTATCAGATAACGGGGATACAATCTTTGCGGAAAAAATCAGAAATATTTCAAGAGAAATCGATATATTGCAGAAAATACCCAGTATTTATATGACAAAAAAACAAGGAGGTATTCAACCAAATAATGACAAAATCGATATCCTTGAGCACTTGGCTGAAAAATATCACAAAAAGAGATCTACAATGGTCAATTATAGGTCATACGGTATACATATAGATGATATAGCCTTCAATAAAATAATAGAAAAAGACAAGAAAAAGGAGTTCTTCGAATCAATCCAGGCAAGAAAAACAGCACTTATAAAGGAGCTTAATAAAGTAAAAACACCCTATGACAAGATTACAGAAATCGTTTCAAAACATGTTCTTAAATGGCTCATGGAAGAAGATGAAAAGAAAAAAGCCCCCCCTCTATCAATTGAAAAGAAAAATTCACCTCAAACTTCAAATCAAGAGGATGAAACCCCTGATAACTTGATAGAATTAATGGAAGAGGAATCTGAAACGATTGAAGAAGAAACTGCCTATGATGACTTGGAAAATCAAAAAACTCCCGACGATGACATTGTTAATGAACAAATCGGCATGGACAATATCCTTATAAAACTCAAAGAACTCAGCAAGAAGCTTGCCTTGTATTCAGAGGCACAGGAAACAGCAACGGTCTTGGAAAGAGGCATAAGAGAGATTGCGCAATCTTTACTCGACATTTCCATTGAACTCAATAAAATTGCCGAACAAACAACAATTGATATGGCAATAAGAAAGGCTATGTAAAATGGGAGAATTGATCCACGTTATTTCAGGAACCGGGCTAGACATAAAAAGTCTGCCCTCCCAATTCCCTCAAGGCATACTCGTCAACGCCGTTGATACTGGTGCTACCCTTGGTATCTTTCGGCAGACTAAAAACATTATAAACTGGGTGAAGTCGCACAATCCCTCCGTGAAGACTGTTCTTGACTGTGGGGCGTTTAGCGCAATGAACGCTGCAAAAAAAGGAAAGACAATTGTTTATGATATGAGCAATCCTCGAAATTATTATGGAAACTACTTTAATTTGACTCCTGTTCACGCTATTCGAATCCAGAGGAAACTACAGCTGGATGTCATGATTAGCTTGGACAAAATCGCGCCGAAAGTTTCCACAGACCCCGAAAGGGAGTATCAATGGATGGCAGTCCACACATTTAATGTCCTGAACTGCATACGGACAGTCGAGCTAAAAGAAATTTATTGTAAGAATATTGACATGGCACTTCTGGTGCCGCTTCAGGTCTATGACCTGCAACAATTCTCGATATTTTTGAAAGATATTCAAAGGGTGATGAATAAGATTGACGGATTTTCTTGTCCACGGCGAAACCTTAATCCAATAAAGCTTATTTTATTTTTACTAAAGATTTATCTGACCGGAAAAACCCAAATATGTCATATCCTTGGTACAACTGCCTTCGGCATGGTTGTCGTCTGCGCATATGCAGCTCGACATTGGTTCGACGTTATTACTTATGATGCGACTTCATGGAGGTTGTACAGTAAATGGGAGTATTATCTGTTCCGCTATAATCTAAAATCATTAAGGCTGAGAAAAGACATCTTTGTTGATCGGAGTGTCCTAAGCGCACCGCTCAGCTGCGACTGCGAATGGTGCCAGAAATATGCAAACCTGGGAGAAATACGGGATTTGGAATATTCACAAAAGAGAGAGTTTCTTGAACGGCACAATTTTTTTGTGATCGACAAGTTTTGCCAAGAAGCCTTTGAACATGCAGATTCCGTCAGCGAGCTGAAAAGATACCTTTTTGCAAGGACAAAAGGCAGTCGCAATGAAGAAATTGAACAGATTTGTCGTTACCTTGAAATTGCAGATAAAATAAAAGATACGATTTCGCATAAAGGTCTGGAAGCGCTTTGGAGACAAAATTGTAAATAGCACTAAAAACACCACCCTATAATGGGGTGAGACCAAATCAGGAGGTTTTAAGCAATGCAACATAACAACAATATAGATCAAAAAAAGCTTATTTCGAATTATTTCACAATAATCAACAACAACGCCCATATTGATGGTTTTCGAAACATATTTATAAAACCCGATAATAGAACATTTACCTTCCATATAAACGAGCTCAACAAAATGGTAGATAAGATTTGTGAACTTACAAATCAACATGACGTCTACTATGAGGTATGCCTGCAAAAAGAATCACCTTTACCAGGAAGAAGGGGAAGTGAAAAAGGAGTCATTGCGGTCCCGGGTTTCTGGCTGGACATAGACATTAAGGGTGGTCACCACATAGAAGACAATCTATTCCCTGATCTGAAAACATCTTTATCATTCCTTAAAGAGTCAATTGCATTAACTCCAACCCTAATTATTTTCACTGGCGGTGGCATTCATGTATACTGGCTCTTTAAAGAACCATATCTGATAAGCAAAGAACATGACAGACATCTCATTTCGTCTTTATCAGACCAGTTTCAGACCAGTGTCATCAACATAGCTAGACAAAATGGTTATCACATCGATAAAACATCAGACCTCGCAAGGCTACTCAGAATTCCAGGAACATATAATAGAAAAGGAGATCCAGTCTTAGTGACCATACTGACTTATGAAGACAATAGATATTCTATAACTGATTTTAATTTTATCCCTCTACCTTCCGCACCAACTGAAGCAATACAAAATATTCCCCCCGGTCTCATCCAACAAGGCACCAGAAACAACACTCTCACAGCTATCGCAGGAAAACTTGTTCAACTGGGGCTATCGAAAGACAAAATCACAAATCTTCTCTCAGAAACAAACACAACCCATTGTACACCCCCTCTTCCCGATACTGAGATTTTACAAATCGTCAAAAACATTCAACAATACCAGACGGATACAAAAAGTTTTACCGACCTTGGAAATGCAGAGCGTCTAGTCAATAAATACGGGGAAGACATCCGCTATTCCCATCAGGTAAAGTCATGGTACATCTGGGACACTATGAGGTTCAGCCTTGACGTTACAAGCAGGATCACTGAACTGGCAAAGGAGACCGTAAAAGAAATATTCATCGAATCCGCCAAATATTCACAATTAAACCCCAGACACGCTGATGCACTCAAGAAACATGCCATGAAATCATCAATGCACCAGAGGATCAACGCCATGATTACTTTGGCTCAGAGCGACCCGAAAGTGGCAATAGATATTGACAAACTTGACACATCCCCA
Source organism: Acetivibrio sp. (assembly GCF_035371925.1). Classification (NCBI taxonomy): domain Bacteria; kingdom Bacillati; phylum Bacillota; class Clostridia; order Acetivibrionales; family Acetivibrionaceae; genus Acetivibrio; species Acetivibrio sp. Next base: position 6,856 of record NZ_DAORXT010000110.1, read on the forward strand.
TGGTTTCTAAACTGTCAAAACGGAACCCTTGATTTGAGAACAGGAGAATTGCATCCCCACAGAAGAGAACACCTGATCACGAAGTTGATTCCTATTGAATATGATGCAGACGCCCAATGTCCACAGTTTCTTGAATTTCTTTACACAATCATGGGAAGAAACACCGACCTTGTATCCTATCTCAAAAGAATTTTTGGGTATGCTCTCACCGGAACCACCATTGAGCAGTGCATTTTTATCTTCTTCGGTATCGGCGGGAACGGCAAAACAACCCTTCTGGAGATCATCAGGAAGGTTCTTGCGGATTATGCCAAAAATGCAGAATTCGATTCCTTCATCTACAGGCTGAACTCTACAATACGAAACGACCTCGCAAGGCTCTGCGGATCACGTTTTGTTACAGCCTCTGAACCTGAAAGAAACGTAACCCTCTCAGAATCTCTCGTCAAACAGATTACAGGAGGCGAACCTATTACCGTAAGGCTTCTTCACAAGGAGTACTTCGAATTCTTCCCAACCTTCAAGGTCTTCTTCGCGGTCAATAAAAAGCCTAACATCATAGGGGCTGATACAGGCATCTGGAGAAGAATCAGGCTCATTCCTTTCAACGTCACCATTTCAGAGAATCAGAGAGATAAGAATCTTTTAGAAAAACTCCAAAAGGAACTTCCAGGTATTCTTTCCTGGGCTGTTGAAGGATGTATGGAGTGGCAGAGAGAAGGTCTTCAGGAGCCGAAAGAGGTTCTGGAAGAAACAAATTATTACAAATACATAATGGACGATTTTGCAGACTATATAGCAGATCAATGTATTGTCGGACCAACGGAATATGTGGGAACAAAGGAACTCTTTCAGAACTACACAAATTGGAGCAATTATAAAAAGCTGAAATCAATTGGTAAAAAAGAGTTCAATGAAAAAATAAAAGAACGAGGATATACCCAGAAAAGGGACTCTAAAACACAAGGATGGAAATGGAGCGGAATAGGACTGAAAAAGAACCTGGTCCAGGAAACACTAACGGACAGTCCTAAAGTTGATGAACATGAAAGGACTTGCAATGAGTAGCTCTACAGGTCGCATACCCGGGAAGAATGGGAAGAAAAAATGTATATTTATATTTTTATTTATATTTTTATTTTTAATAATAAAAAAAATAAAAATAAATAATTTTTCCCTTTTTTCCCTTATATATTTTTTAAAAATAATTCTGATCTTTTTCTGGGTCAGTTCTGTTTCTGATACCAGACCTGAAATGAATTCACATGAAAAAGGAGGTATAAATTATGAATATATTAAAACTATCTGATTCAACGAATAAAATATTGAACAGCAAGGATTTTGTATACCCTGACGACTTTATAATAAAGGTAAACAAAGTTACTGGGGTCCACAAGTCCTGCATCAAAAGTGTATGTGAATCACTGCATATATCTAATGATACTGAAATCATTAATGACATTGCAAGATTGATTATAATATGTACTCTTATTAATTCTGACAATGGTAACAAAAATTTTTTAAAATCTTTAATTGCTGATAAGATAGATGAGGCCTTAAAAAAAATTTTTAGAGATATGAATAAGCTAATGATGACACTAGATTGTGGAAAGAAAAGTTATTGTGATTACTCTTATGAATGGAGAAAAAGACTTAAAAAAGTAGTATTATTTGCGATAGGGTATTATATTAAGAAAAATATTTTAAAGTGATGTTTAAAAATGGGTCAGCGGCGAGATTCTTTTTCCAGATCTGGCCGCTG
>NZ_DAORXT010000111.1:0-8612 GCF_035371925.1 Acetivibrio sp.
CAATAGGTTTAAGAAATTTTATTTAGAACCGATACTTTTTGTGGGATAATCATATGATAATATTAATTATGAGTATTGCAATACAGTGTTGAAAGGAAGATGCGCTTTGTTTGGGCTTGGACAGGACATAGGTATTGATTTGGGAACGGCATCAGTACTTGTTTATATAAAAGGAAAAGGCATAGTATTAAAAGAACCTTCGGTTGTGGCAATCGATAAAAATACAAACAAGCTTCTGGCTGTGGGAGAGGAAGCTAGGCGAATGCTTGGCAGGACTCCCGGGAATATTGTCGCAATAAGGCCTTTAAGAGACGGTGTAATATCCGATTATGATATTACTGAGAAAATGTTAAAGCACTTTATTGGCAAGGTATGCGGCAACAAGGCATTTAAGTTTTTCAAGCCAAGGATTGTTGTATGTGTGCCCAGCGGAGTTACCGAGGTGGAAAAACGAGCGGTAAGAGAGGCTGCAATGCAGGCCGGTGCGCGAAAGACGTATCTTATTGAAGAGCCGATAGCCGCTGCAATCGGGGCTGGTATCGATATTTCAAAGGCTTGCGGAAGCATGGTAATAGACGTGGGTGGAGGTACCACCGACATAGCCGTTATATCCCTCGGCGGTATTGTTGTAAGTTCTTCCATCAAAGTTGCGGGGGACAAGTTTGATGAAGCTATTTCAAGATATATGAGGAAAAAACACAATATTATGATAGGGGAACGTACTGCTGAAGAGTTGAAAATCAATGTCGGTACGGTTTATCCCAGGGTACAGGAAGTATCCATGGATATTAGGGGAAGAAATCTTATATCGGGGTTGCCGAAGACCATTACCGTTACTTCCTCAGAGATTATGGAGGCCTTGGAAGAGCCCATTTCAAGTATTGTGGAAGTTGTGCACTCGGTTCTCGAAAGGACACCGCCGGAGCTTGCCGCAGATATCAGCGACCGCGGTATTGTAATGACCGGTGGAGGAAGTCTCGTATACGGATTTGACAAGTTGATACAGGAAAAGACAGGAATAAACGTAGTTATTGCAGATGATGCCGTGTCATGTGTGGCCCTGGGAACAGGCAAGGCGCTTGAACATTTGGAGGCCATTGAAAAAAGTGAACAAGGTGACAGCACTGTTAATTATATCTAAGAAATTGCATTTGGTTTTAATATATGAAAAGTCGGGTAAAAATCCCGGCTTTTTTGTTTTAAACTTTTGGAGTTGTCTTTTAAGATAATATTTTCTACTAAACCATTTAAATAAATATCCGATATTCTATATTGAAAGAAAAGTAAGATAGCTGAAAGAAGATAAATTACGTTTCTAGGAGATTGGATTATGATTAGAGGTCTTTACACGTCAGGTTGGAGTATGCTTGCCAATAGCAAACAAATGGATGTCGTATCCAACAATCTTGCAAATGTAAATACCACTGCATACAAAAAAGACACGGTGATATTGGAGAGCTTTCCCGATGCATTGGTAAGAAGGATTAACGACAGCCACAGCAGCAGTAATCCTTCGGGAAGGTTGGGGTATGTACAGCTGGGAAATGATGTGGGAGAGGTGTTTACATATTATAATCAAGGACAGCTCCAAAAGACAGACAACAGCTTGGACATGGCGATTTCCAATTGCGATACAGCCTTCTTTACCGTAGCAGTACCTGCCGAAAACGGAGCGTTCAGAGAGTATTATACGAGGGATGGCTCTTTTGCGCTGAATGCATACGGACAACTGGTGACAAAGGAAGGCTACCTCGTAATGGGCCAAAATGGCGTTATTACTCTTAATTCGGAGAATTTCAGTGTTAGTGATGACGGTACGATTGTTGAAAACGGGCAGGCCGTTGACAGACTGTTGATAAGAAATTTTACGGATACCGCAACACTTAGAAAAGTGGGTTCAAATCTTGTGCAAAGAAGTGAGAATACAGAGGAGCAAGAGTTTGACGGTGTAGTAAGGCAGGGTTATCTTGAACAGTCAAACGTAAATTCCATTAATGAAATGATTAATATGATTACAATAATGCGTTCCTATGAGGCAAATCAAAAAATCCTTCAGGCCCAGGACGAAACGCTTCAAAAAGCAGTAAACGAAATAGGAGTTGTAAGATAGGAGGATAATTATTATGATGAGAGCACTGTGGACTGCAGGGTCGGGAATGACGGCTCAGCAGCTTAATGTCGATGTTATATCAAACAATCTTTCAAACGTCAACACCACCGCATACAAAAAGGAAAGATTGGAATTCAAGGATATGCTTTATGACACATTAAACAGAGCATATATCCTGGATGGAGAAGGAAGACCGGTAAATCTGCAGGTGGGATACGGAACAGTTCCGATGGCTACATTGAAAAATTTCCAGAGCGGAAGCTTTGAAAAGACTGACAATCCTCTTGATCTTGCCATAGACGGCGATGGCTTTTTCACTGTGCTAGGTCCGAGAGGAGATATAGTTTATACCCGGGACGGAAGCTTTAAACTCAGTGTGACGGAAAACGGGAATATGCTCACAACATCGGATGGATATCCGGTGCTGGATGAATCCGGAGCTGAAATAATACTCGACATTGATGTGTCGAAACTGAACATTTCATCCGACGGAGAAATGAGCTATACCGACGAAAATGGAGTAGTTGTACCTTTGGGACAGAAAATAGGTCTTGTAAAATTCCCCAACAGAAATGGTCTGGAGAGTGTAGGAAGCAATTTTTATGCTAGCACTTCTGCATCCGGGGAAGCGGTACCTGATGAGGAATTGGGCAAAAAGAGCAATATAAGGCAATATTTCCTTGAGTCATCAAATGTGCAGGTGGTTGAGGAAATGGTCAAGCTCATTGTGGCACAAAGGGCATATGAAATCAATTCCAAAGCAATTCAGTCCGCTGATGAGATGCTGGGCATTGCGAATAATTTAAAGAGATAATGTAAGATGAGACTTTATTCAAGTTTTTCAGTATTCTGACTGGAAAAATTAAATAGGAGCGATTATAATGGATATAGGTGCAATTACCAATAAATACTTTAATAGTTCGGTACAGAACAGCAGTACAAAATCTACCGATGATGATTTTGAGAAGAGGCTTCAGAATGCTCTGGAGAACAAAGACGAGAAAGAACTTAAAAAAGTATGCAAAGAATTTGAAGGAATTTTACTTCAGATTGTATATAAACAGATGAAAGCCACAGTTCCCAAATCTGATTTTTTACCTGCTGATTACGGCAGGGAGATTTTTGAAGATATGTTAGATGAGGAACTGGTAAAGGAGTCGTCCGGGCGTCTTAATTTGGGCCTTGCGGATAGCCTTTACAAGCAGCTTTCGAGAAATCTCAAATCCGATTGATATATTATTGATATTATTTAATGTATGATTTAAGCTTAAATTGTTTGCCAAGGGGAGCATATAGGTACTGATGGAAAGTAAGGTTAATTTCAATACAATAGTATTTATGGTTTTAATAATTACGACCCTCATAATTATTTATGCAGGGCTTTTTTTATTTCAGGGGGGAAATTTGTACGGCAATAAAGAAAATGGTAATGCGGACGATAAAGGTACCGTCACAACAGAAACCGATTCTTTCTCCGTAGTGCATAGAGCTGTCAGCACGGAAATCAACGAAATGAAGCAGGAGATAAACCTTTTGGAGATCGATTTGGCTTTTGACAGCGTCAAAATAAAGCCGGCATTAGCCTTCGGTACGATATATGGTTTTCAAAGCCTTAAAGATATTGCGATCGACAATAATGCTTATGCCGCTGTAAATGCGGGGTTCTTCTACTCTTACGGAGAGCCTGCGGGTATGGTAGCTATTGACGGAAAAGTCTATACAAAGTCTTCGGGCAGATACCCGGTGTTTATTGTGCAAGGGAAAAATGCCTTTTTAAGCGAGGTTTGGAGCAATATATGGATACTGCATGGCAATAGGAGGATCCTGGCGGATAATATAAACAGGGAAGGTAGACCTGGGGAAATAGTTGTGTATACACCGGCTTTCGGGCCCACCAACAGGGCAAGCAAGCTCAGTACTTCATATATTATAGAGAACAACAAAGTTGTAAAGAAATTTCGTGCAGATACGGAGTGCAAAATTCCTTCGAACGGAATGGTGGTTACCCTTTATGAGCCTATTTCATTGGAGCAAAAATTTGAAGTCGGGGACTGGGTCGGAATCGATATAGATCCGGATTTCGGTCCGGAATTTCAGGCATACGAGTGCGGAAGCTGGCTTGTAAGGAATGGAAAGGTGGCAGCCGTTGACAAGGACGAATGGGTTGGACTTTTGACCAACCGGGATCCGAGGACAGCTGTAGGAATAAAACATGACGGCAAAGTACTGCTTATTACCGTAGATGGTAGGCAGCCGGGATACAGCATAGGGCTTTCATCGAGGGAGCTTGCCGGCTATCTGATAAGCCTGGGGGTGAAAGATGCCGCCATGCTGGACGGGGGAGCTTCAACCCAGATGATTATAAAAAATGAGACGGTAAACAGGCTTTATGCCCGTGAGAGATTGCTGGGGGGAGGAATTGTGGTTATTGTGGATGGCGATTAGTTTATCTTCATGGTCATCATCCAAAATAATATATTGTAAAAGCTTTTGGAGTAATTTTACCTTATGAGTTGTTATTGGATATAAGTGTTTTACTTATTTGCAACTCTTTGCTATAATGTATTCTAACATAACTATTTTTGGAAAGAGGTGTCTTGATGCTGACCAATGTTGAAATTCAGAATATTATTCCCCACAGATATCCATTCTTATTGATTGATAAAATAATTGAGGTTGAGCCGGGGAAGAGAGCAGTGGGAATAAAGAATGTAACCGCAAATGAGCCGTTCTTTCAGGGACATTTTCCGGGCAATCCGATTATGCCGGGAGTTCTGATAGTTGAGGCCTTAGCTCAAACTGCATGTGTTGCAGGGTTGATGCTTGAAGAAAATAAAGGGAAACTGGGTGTGTTTACAGGTATTGAGTCGATGAAATTTAGAAGACAGGTTGTTCCCGGAGATACATTAAGGCTTGAGGCTGAGTTTTTGGCATTCAAGATGGGAATGGGAAAAGCAAAGGTTTTAGCTACTGTTGATGGAGAAGTCGCAGCCGAGGGCCAGATAAAGTTTGCAATGATTGATACCAATAAGAATGGTTAATATGGATAATCATTAAATACTAAGAAGTCCGAGAACAACACGATATATCGTGAAGTCATCGGACTTTTATTGATTGCCTGCTTTGAATTTTGTATGTATGTGCAAATCAAGTCAGCTTACGGCTACCATCTGTGTATCTTTGAGAAACATTTCTCCGACCTTGTACACATCGCCGGCTCCCATGGTAAGTATCAAATCTCCTTCGGAAACATTCTTCTTGAGATATTCAACAATTCCCTCAAAGTCGGACAGATATATGGCATCCTGGCCATTTTCCCGTATCTTTTCTGCCAAAATCCTTGAATGAATTTCGCCGGTATCTTTTTCCCGGGCGGAGTAAATATCTGTTATAATAACTTTATCCGCATCTTTGAAGGCCGTAGAGAATTCGTCCAACAGGAATTTTGTCCTGGTATAGGTATGGGGCTGAAACACAGTCCAAATTCTTGGATAGTTTCCGCTTCTTGCAGCTTTTAATGTTGCTTTGATTTCCGAAGGATGATGTGCATAGTCGTCAACCACCTTTATATTATTTTCGATTCCTTTTAATTCAAAACGGCGGTGAATGCCAGTATAACTTTCAAGGCCTTTTTTTATGTTTTCGAAACTGCAGCCTAAGGCGTGGCATGCAGCGATTGATGCTAGAGCATTGCTGATATTGTGGATGCCCGGAACGTTTAGCTGTATGTTTGCAACTTTCTCACTGTTTTTAAGTACTGTAAAGGATGCAAAGCCGTTTTCATTGAAGGAAATATCCTCAGCTGTCCACATTGCATTTTTTGAATTAAGGCCATAAGTGATTACATTGCAGTGTACATCTTTGAGAAGAGACGAAATGTTTTCGTCATCAACACATGCAACCACATAGCCGTTTTCGGGAACAAGACGAATAAACTTTAAAAATGCGTCTTTAATATGCTCTATATCCTTGAAATAATCAAGGTGATCGGCTTCAATGTTTAGCACAACGGCAAGATATGGATAAAACTTTAGAAAGCTCTCCACATATTCACATGCCTCGGCAATAAAGTAGTTGTTTCCTCCTATTCGTGTATTTCCGCCAATGGCATCCAGCTCTCCGCCTATATGAATAGTAGGGTCGAGAGAGGATTCCAGCATAATCAGTGAAATCATGGATGTGGTTGTTGTTTTTCCGTGGGTACCGGATACGGCGACACTAAAAGGATATTTTTTCATTATCTCGCCCAGCAATGTTGCCCTGTCTAAAGTGGGAATTCCAAGGCTTTTGGCTTTCACAAGTTCCGGATTGTCACTTTTTACAGCGGCTGTATATATTACAAGATCTGCATCGCCAATATTTTCTTCGTTATGCCCCATGTATATTTTAATCCCTTTATTTTCAAGCTTTGAGGTAATGTTCGAAGGTTTCATGTCAGAGCCGGACACACTAAATCCCAGGTTCAAAAGGATTTCTGCAAGCCCGCTCATACTTATTCCGCCTATACCGATGAAATGCACATGTTTGAATTCTTTCGAGTCCAGTATACTTAATTGTTCCAATGCCAACACTCCTTAAACTTTAATATACAGCCAGATAACATCATAATCTATATTTTACTAAATTCCAACATAAATTTTACAGTCATAAGAATAAATTTCATAGTCTTATATTAATACTAACCGGCTGATGCAACAATAAAAATATCCAATTAGTATTATATGAAAATTTTAACACATTTATAAGTGTTTCCGTATATTTAATTTTTTAAACCGTAAAAATTGGCATAAATACTGAACGATTTAACTAAAAAGACTTAAAATATTCGGAAATGTATAGTATAATATACAAAGATTAATTGGAAAAAATAGAGGGGTTGTATTAATTAACCTGTATACAACTTGAAATTTACTACAAAATAGCCTGGAGGGATTTGATGGAAAAGTTTCATAGGAATGAACGGCTTGCTGTTTTGATGAAGACCCTGTGCGATTCACCGGGAGAAACGTTTACCCTTGGAAGTTTTGCAGATATGTTCGGTTCTGCAAAGTCCACAATAAGTGAAGATATAGATATTGTGCAAAACTTGCTTGAGAAGTTTGACTTGGGGTCAATCGAGAGCATAGCCGGTTCTATGGGGGGCATAAGATTTGTTCCCGGATATAGAAAAGAGAAAGTAAAATCCATTTTAGACTCCCTGTGTCAGGAGCTGTCCAACAGTCAGAGAATTCTTCCGGGCGGGTACTTGTATATGCTGGATATTATTTATGATCCCAAGAAAATATCCGAGATAGGGTATATTTTTGCAGGGCATTTTTTCAAAAGGGAAATAGATTGTGTCATTACGGTTGAGACAAAGGGTATTCCCCTTGCTTTTGCCACTGCAAAACAGCTGGGGGTGCCTTTGGTAATAGCAAGGCACAATAGTGAAGCCACAGACGGACCGTCGGTAAACATAAATTATGTGTCCGGTTCGTCAAAGAAGATTCAAACAATGGTTCTTCCCATGAGAGCCCTCAAAGGATATTCGAGGCTCCTTTTCATAGACGATTTTATGAAAGGCGGAGGTACTGCCAAGGGCATAATTGACATGGTGAGAGAATTTGAGTGCGAGGTTGTGGGAATCGGGGTGGTTATTGAGACCTTAGAGCCGTCGAAAAAATTGGTGGACGATTATGTGTCCCTGTTAACTTTGAATATTGTAGATACTGAGGAAAAGCTTATAGATGTAAGGCCCAGCAAAGAATGGATGTAAAAAATTCCATTTCAATCGGATTTCTTAATAATGAATAATATATCGATAAAGAGATATGCTATAAAAAAAGGTTTTAATTTGCAATTAAAATAATAATAAAAATCGTAAAAAATAAGAAGGAAAATCAAAAATAATGCCGAATATATATTAAGTACACGATGAATACACAATTTACGGAAGGTGGTAACATCTCATGGAAATTACCGATGTTCGCATCAGAAAGATCGATTCTGAAGGAAAAATGAAGGCTGTCGTTTCTGTAACCTTTGACAATGAATTTGTTGTTCACGATATAAAGGTTATTGAAAGTCAGAATGGCTTATTCATTGCGATGCCTAGCAGAAAAGCTCCAGATGGGGAATTCAGGGATATTGCTCATCCTATCAATGCAGAAACCAGGAGCAAGATCCAGACTGCCATTTTGGATAAATATGAGTCAATTTCTACAGGCAGCATCGAAACAGAAGAAAGTAACTAGAATATTGTAGAACTATATAAAAAATAAGAATATAATTAGTTTTGAAATTATTGAATCGTGAAAAGGACTGCATTAAATCCATATGCTTATTCAGTTTTTTCATGGTGGGGTTGTTTGTTCTCTAAAGGAACTTGCGGTCTCACATGAAAGAAGTAATGCTTCAATGAATGGGCTGTAAGTTAATGCATACTTTTGACGATTTTTATTTATGCGAAAATTGGTAAGTTGTAAAATTAATTGCCCAAACATGATAAAAAAGAAGTGACTCA
>NZ_DAORXT010000112.1:0-8534 GCF_035371925.1 Acetivibrio sp.
TTTTTTATAATTGTACTGCTTTAAAGTTAGGGATACCATGTTCGGGCCGGTTTTACGCTTACAGATATGTAATAACGAATTTAAATTAAGGGGGTAAAAAAGTGAATTTGATTTTTCATACAGTGTTTAGCGTTTCAACCTCTCCGGTAATTTCCAAAAAGATAGTTAAATCTGATAAAACTTTAAAATACCTAGGATTAGGTTTTATAAGTAATATAATTATGCATGGAGTTATGGATTTGGTTCCCCATGACTATCCTATTACTACGATGATGGATGTATTTATTTCATTTGCTTTATTTTTCTTAGCAATAATATTTGTAAAAAAAGAATTTCGAAGTGCGGTTTTTTTCTGTTTTTTAGGAGGAGCTTTGCCTGACCTTGTAGACAAGGGATTTTTTCGAGTGCTTAGAATGAATAGTATTAAGCTATTTCCATGGCATTGGTCTAATGTTATTAACTTTTTCTACAAGTGGTATAAACATAACTGGCTTTTTACAATGGGTAATATTTTGGCGATTGTCGTTTCTTTATGCTTGTTGTGGGCTAATAGGAAATTTATATTTAAATCTATGGCAAAGTACATAAATTCATAAGAGTGGACAGGTTGTATAGATTAATAATGGCGTGGTATGTGTGTTTTTTGATTTTCAAGGATAATATATATGGTACAAAAGACGTAGAGGAAAATCTTTAAATTATAAAATATATATTAACGTAATATTAGTATAGGGAGGGACCAATCGATGTTAAAGCTAAACGGTTATGAATTGGTATGTCCGATTTGTAAAGGTAAAGAATTTAGCAGAAGAAATACTTTGCTTACTACCAGAGGTATGACATTTCTAAAACTTGATTGGCTAAATGAAAGCGCAATAAACTATATATGTAATAAATGTGGTTATATTCTTTGGTTTATTGATGACGGAAGAGATTATGTTGAAGAATATTATGTTGAAAAGAATAATGATATGCATGATTTGCACATAGATTATGAAACTTCAAAAGCAAATAAGGATGAATGCCCAATTTGCTTTAGCAAACGCAATGTAAATGATAAAGAATGTCCGAATTGCGGTTATAGATTTTGATAAAAGTATTAGATGAAGATTTTTAGAGTTTATTAGGATTTGTTATAAAAGCTTTACTTGGCTTTTGTTCGGATGAAAGAGGCATATATCATGAAGTGTCCATATTGTAAAGGTTTATTGCAGCTAAAAAATGAAGAGTATTATTGTGAATATGGAAATTGCTATTTTTCAAAAAATATAAGTAATTATTTTATCGAAGCTGCTAAAAGCGATAAAGTCAATAATATGGAATTTACGAAGAATGAGAGCAAACAGTTGGGGAGATTTTTCTGTGTACATTGCGGGGATAAAATGAGAAAGACTGAAGAACTATGCGAAGTTTGCACATCTTGTGGTTTTATAATGAATAAATCAGTATATTATCAAATAATCGAGTTGTCTGTGCATAAATGACTTTTTAAAAAGGGAAGGATCAGACTTAAATACTTTCTGAGGTTTATTTTGAAACTTCGGTTATAAAGGTTTAGCAAGAAAAATTACAGGGTGATTTTATGAAAATAACCATAGACTATGCTGAATTTGCAGATATGGAATATTTGTTGAAGAATGACAAATATATAAGTAAAGAAATGCTTGAAAAAAAGATTAAAGATAAAGAGATAATTGCAATTCGTGTTGATGACAGTATAGTAGGGTGGCTGAGATATAATTACTTTTGGGACAACACGCCATTTATGAACATGTTGTATTTTGATGAAGACTATAGACAAAAAGGCCTGGGTTCAAAAGCTGTTTCGTTTTGGGAAAAAGCTATGAAGGAAAAGGGATATACAAGGGTTATGACATCATCATTGTCAAATGAACAGGCACAGTTTTTTTATAGAAAACAGGGTTATAAGGATGCCGGATGTTTATTGCTTGAAAATGAAGCTCTTGAAATATTGTTTATTAAAAACATTTAATGATGACAATAATAGGATAACAATGACGGACAAATACTGGCTCATACAGCTTTGTGAGACTTGGCATGATAACCGGTAACCGAAAATAAACCCTTTGCATATTAATATTATGTAGCTAAGACGCAATAAACCATCAAACATGTCTTATCTTCATAATATTAACTTTCAATGCAAAGGGGACGAACTAATGGAAGGGATAATATTAGTCACCGGTGCAGCAGGCTTTATCGGTTTTCACTTGGTACAACGTTTGCTCAAAGAGGGCTGCAATGTCTTAGGAATAGACAATTTAAACGAATATTATGATATCCAATTAAAAAAAGACCGTCTGAAATTGCTAAGTGAAGATAAAAACTTTGTATTTCACAAAGTCGATATTAAAGACAAAAAGGCAGTGGACCATATCTTTGAAACCTATAGGCCAACCTATGTTATCAATCTTGCGGCACAAGCGGGGGTGCGTTATTCTATTGAGAATCCCTATGCCTATGTAGATTCAAATTTAGTGGGATTTGTGAATATTCTCGAAGCGTGCCGAAAATACCCTGTGAAGCATCTTATCTATGCTTCATCGAGTTCGGTATATGGCGGAAACAAAGTCTCACCCTTTTCTACCAGCCATAATGTAGATCATCCTGTGTCTTTATATGCAGCCACAAAAAAGTCCAATGAATTGTTGGCCCATACCTACAGCCATCTTTTTGGCATACCTACAACGGGGTTGAGGTTTTTTACCGTATACGGTCCTTGGGGAAGGCCGGATATGGCGTATTTCTCATTCACAAAAGATATTTTAAGCGGTAAGCCAATTAAAGTATTCAATCACGGCAAGATGGAAAGGGATTTTACTTACATTGACGATATCGTAGACGGGATTGTCAGGCTGATTGATAGAATTCCGGTGCCAAATAAAGACTGGGATGAAACTAAAGATGACATAAGCACCAGTTTTGCACCGTACAAAATCTATAATATTGGCAACAACAATCCTGTTCCTTTAATGAATTTCATCAATGTTTTAGAGTCGATTCTCGGTAAGCCGGCAAAGAAAGTATATTTAGACCTGCAACCCGGAGATGTGCCAAGAACCTATGCGGATATTTCCGATCTTGAAAGGGATGTAAATTTCAAACCGTCCACAAGTATTGAAGAAGGGCTTCAGAAATTTGTTAATTGGTATAAGGAATATTACAAAGCAGAAGTTTAATATAATCAAAATAAGAGATATTGTAAACCCCTATCAAAAAAATTAATGAGACAAATGGCATAAAATAAGTTAAAATAATATTATTATAAACTTTTAATTTTTTAAGGCGGTTTTTCAAGGGATAATAAAATTGGTGTTTTAAAAATACGCATAAATATTTATGCAGATAAAAAGGGGTTTATATGAGAAGATTAATAGTGTTTTTTTCAATTTTGCTTGTTTTGATTATACCGGCAAATGTCAGGGTGGAGGCATCGAGCATTGCCAATCTCGGTTTTGTTGAAGCCGATGTTATTTTGCAGCCGGATGGCAAAGCTATTGTATCCTATACCGTTCGATATAATCTGCTACCGGGAAAGACTATGCTGGCTTTTACCATGTCAGGGTTTGACAAGCTTAGTCCTGTCTTTGACAAAGATAATGCATGGGTTATAACTGACAACAACAATTCTTATCCTATCGATATAGTAAGCCTCGGCGACGGCTATTATGACATTATAAATTCAGGCAATAAAAGGCTGGGAGGAGAATACCTTACCTACAAATTTCGTTTTGCTGCCGACATGGCTGCGGCCGGATATTTGAAAAAAACCACTGCCGAAGACGGACGAAAACTTGTGGTGTTTGACTGGGCTCCTACCGAATGGGATGAAGCAATGGAGCATTATACTGTTACAATAAATTATCCTTTGGCTTTTCCGAAGGAATCCGGCACAAGGGAAGAAGTTGAAAGCTTCCTTCTCGAGAATAATTTTGCTACGGAAAAGTGGATGAATGAGGAATATCTTATTGACTACCGGGTTAAAGTACTGAACGGGACCCCAAGGGTGCAGGTGCTGCTTCACAAGGAAAACTTAGGGCCAAAAGACAAGTTTAGGATTAAGCAGTACATTACGGAGGGTATTTTTAATCTGGACACTTCAAAGGGTATAGATACTCCGATAGATGACTTTGAGAATCAGCCCGAAAACCGGTATAAAGAAGATTTGGACAGGTATCCTATGCGTATGGACAATGGAACTGAGGGCAGGAAAGTTCTGTTAATAATTCTAATCGGCCTTTTTGCAGGAATTTACATCGTGATGGGGAGGAAGTACCGTTCTGTGGTCCAAGCGCAGAATACTTTATCTCAGGTTCAATGGGCAAGGTATGATTGGGAACCTCCACAGCTAGAAATAGCTTCGTTTAGAAAGGACGGTACTGTTGCTACAGGACTGGATGCAGTTGAAATAGCACTTATAATAGGAATTCCTTACAAGAGGATTATTTCGGTTATCCTGTCAAAGCTTGTAGAACAGGGATTCCTCGAGGAGATTTCCGTAGAACCCCTACGGGTGCGCCGCATAGAACATGATAATCCGTCATCGTTTTTAAATGAATATGAATTAATGATGTATGAAGCTGCAATAGACGGGGAGATTGACGAAAAGGAAATAGAAAGTATAATACAAAAGCTTATTGATAATGTGCAGCAAAAAACATGGGACTGCGACATAGAGGCCACCCGCAAGTACTATGCCGACAAGATGTCCGAAGCATTAAAGGACCAAAATGCAAATTCGGAACAAGGTATGGATAAGGAGCATATTGAGGAAGAGTATATTGACACATGGCCATATTGGTATTATTACTACAGTGGTTTGACATACAGCCATGACAGAAATCGTCATAGGAGATATGAGGAGTCGGTATCGTATTATTCGGACAATTTTTCGTTTGATTCGGTGGCGGGTTCTAACGCGGGTGCTTTTGCATGTCATTCGGCATGCCACTCAGCATGTCATGATGCATGCCATTCGGCCTGCCACTCGGCTTGTCATTCGGCCTGCCACTCAGCGTGTCATTCTGCTTGTCACTCGGCTTGCGTGAGCGGGGGTGCAAGATGACGAAAGATGAGAAGAAATTGGCATGGGTTGATGAGTTTTTAGCACGAATAAAGCCGTATGTTTATATCCGGCTTAGAGATAATGTTCTTATTCGTATGCCCAATGAGGCGTTTAAGCTTAATACCACCGGAGCGCGGATTATCGACCACATTTTAAAGGGTGGTTCGGTGTATGATTTTGTTAAGGTCCGCCCCGATGCAAAAGAAACCGAGACGCAGTTGGAGCGTTTCTTTGTAGATTTTTTACGAATGTGGAATAATGAAGTCTGTGAGAATTACAGAACAGCTGCCGTGCACAGGGTTGAATTTTCCAAAGGATATATCGAGCTTCCCGTTTTGTCGGAGGTTGCGCTCACATATGCCTGCAATATAAAATGCCGTTTTTGTTATGCCGGCTGTACTGGGGCAAAAAGGAGCAGGGAGCTTGACAAGGAAGGCTTTAAAAAGGTTCTTGATATTATCCGGTATGAGGCTGAGGTGCCCAGTGTATCCTTTACGGGAGGAGAACCGCTTCTTAATAAAAATCTTCCCGAGCTAATAAAATATGCTTCAAAAGTTAATGGGATGAGGGTTAATCTTATAACAAACGGTACGCTGATAACTCCAAAGAAAGCCAAGGAGCTTGCAAAGGCGGGTCTTTCGTCGGCACAGGTCAGCATTGAATCTCCATATGCACCGGAACATGATTTAATTACTGGGGTAACGGGTTCCCATGAGGCTTCGGTATCGGGATATAAAGCTCTTAAAGCAGCGGGAGTTTTGGTTCACCCTCATTTTACAATTTGCAAGCTAAACCGAAAATCTGCCATGGAATATCCGGAATTTTGCAAAGAAATCGGTTCGGACAGGTTTTCCGCCAATCTGGTTATACCTGCCGGCAGAGGCGGTGACGATGAATTGACCATTCGTTATAGTGATATCGGCGAAATAGTAGAAGAGATACGAAAAAAAGCCTCGATGCTCGGTGTTAAATTTATGTGGTATTCTCCAACTCCGTTATGCTTGTTTAATCCTATTCCGACAGGTCTTGGCAATAAAGGGTGCAGTGCCTGCGAAGGATTGCTTTCTGTTGACCCAGAAGGCAATATGCTGCCATGCTCAAGCTGGTCGGAGCCTATGGGAAATTTATTGGAAGAAGGCTTTGAGGCTGTATGGTCAAAAAAACGGTCCAAATGGATACGGGACAAGCAAGCGGCGCCTGAAGAATGCAAAGGCTGCAAGCATTTCGATGTATGTCAGGGAGCCTGTCCCTTATATTTCAATATACACGGATACGAGGAGCTCCATAGTGCATGGAAGTCCTTCGGTCTATGCAAAGAAAGGAGTACAGTATGAGTAACTGGATTCATATACCGGGCTTTCCATCTCCGGAAGAACAGGATAGTTTAAAATTTTATGTATTAACCAACTTGCCATATTCAACTAGAATAACTATATATTTACTGCTCATAGCTGTTGGCTTTGCAATTCAGTTTATTACGATGAATCCCTGGTTTGGAGCTGTTTTTTTAATTTGTGCGACGATTTTGAGCCTGGTTCGCGGGATTGACAGTCATAAGAAGCTCACCGGCTTTAAAAACGATAAGAATTGGACGACGGTTGATATGGAGCGTATCAATGAAATTAGAAAACTTGATGATTCAATATCAAAGTGGGATAAAGATGCTTTTGATATAACCAATGGATTAGGAATCTTTGCATTTATATTTTGTATTTTCGGTTTGATTATAATCTCAAAAATTATGATGTCTAATCCGGGATATTATCAGACGGGAAAGATTTTGATGACCGATACGATTATAGTTTTGGTGCCCATATGGTTTAACGGAACACGAGAGGTTTTCAAACAAAAGAAACTAAGGATAAAAATTGATATTATACAAAGGATGGAAGAGTACTTCGGGGCTATTAAGAAAGAAGGAGAACATTTTAAGCCTGCATTGCTGCTTGCTAGGAACAGTAAAGGAAAAAGCATACCCAAAGATGCGCGTTTTAATATTTCTTTTGACGGTATGCCGGCAGAATTCTATGGTGTTCAGGCGCAGATAAATATAAATGTCGTGGAGGGAGCAGATTATCCTTATTTCTATTGCGTTATACCTGCAAAATCAGGATTTGGGCTTCAAGAGTTTGTATATAAAATTCCTAAAGGTAAAAGTGTTGGTTCGGACCGTGTTATTGTAGAATTTCAACAAGACGAAGAAGCGGAGGTAATTGTTATTCGCCAGAATACGACGAAGACATCAGGATATCATACAAAGATAGACAGTTGCAAAAATATACTTAATATTGCTCTCAACGGTGCAAGGATTATACTTGAAGCGAAAGGAAATTGATTGTAAGGAGTGACGTAAATTAATGAGCGGGACATCACATATACGTTTGTATAATCCGGTATTGGAGACAGAAAGACTTCTCTTAAGAAAGCTTATGATTTCCGATGACAGGGATATATTTGAATATGCAAAGGACCCGGAGGTGTCCAGATATGTGACGTGGGAGCCGCACAAGTCCATAGAGGACGCCAGGGCATTTATCAATTGGAATATTGAACGTTATAACAAGGGTGACATTGGAGAATGGGGTATTGAGCTTAAGGAAACCGGCCGGATAATCGGAAGTATTGGGTTTGTGGAGCTTGACAAAGTAAATTTCTGTGGAACAGTAGGGTATGCCCTGTCTAAAGAATATTGGGGAAAGGGTATAATGACCGAAGCGGTAAAGCGCATAATCCGTTTTGCTTTTGAAGAAATGGGACTAAACAGGGTTGAGGCAGTTCATATTCCCGAAAATGAAGCCTCGGGAAAGGTAATGCAAAAAGCAGGAATGATATACGAAGGGCTGTTGCGTCAAAGAATGTTTGCAAAGGGCAGATTTTGGGACTTGAAGCAGTATGCAATTGTAAAAGATGATGTTTGTGAATATCGACAGAATTAATCTTGACAGTGGAAATTTAATTTGATAACATATTATCAAAAATGGTTAAATGCGTTGATGAGGAGAAAGCACTGCTATGACGTGTTCCAGAGAGCTGTTGGTTGCTGCAAAACAGTACACGGGGCAGATTGCGAGCTCGCCTTTGAGCAGTCGGCTGAAAGCTGTAAAAGTTTTTTGCGGCAAGTAGGTGCGAACGGGTTTCTCGCCGTTACAACGAGAAGGCATTGACTTGGTATCTTGGAATGCAATGAAAGAGTCAAAAACAAAGGGATTCGATGTCCCGAGCCTATATTGGTAAACAGGATTCTATTTCGATGCCGGAGAGTGGGTATTTTTATATACCAAAAAGAGTGGTACCGCGGAAAGAAATGGCTTTCGTCTCTAACATATATATGTTATGAGGTGAAAGCTTTTTTAGTTTTCATAAGTTTAAAAAACTGGGATTATAGGAGGAATGTTATCCTGAATTTTGCAGTTAGAAGAGGGAAAAAGAGCCCATAACCACGCTAAAA
>NZ_DAORXT010000113.1:0-8498 GCF_035371925.1 Acetivibrio sp.
TATCCCATTAATTAACATTCAGCAGGTTTTCCAGTTACTTTTCGAGACTATTCTTTATAAAAAAGTCTTCTGTTAAAAGGTTTTTGACAAGATACCGATACTCCTTGTCAAGCAAGCCCTTGTTGCTGTCAATTAATGCATACTCCATAAGTATGCCTATCGACTCCGACAAAGTATTTGTATCTCCTCTTTCTGGGTGGGTGTTGGTTATAATTCCACCTTCAGGATCCATCAGATGAGTCTCTATAAATTTTAAAAGTACGCGTTTCTTTTCCTCATATTTGCTTCTTTGAGTATCTTCCTCTAAAAATATGCTTGATGCGCCAAAAAGAAGTGTATTATCAAATCTTTTGCTATAAATTATGCCCCCAAGTATTAGTATAAAAGTGATAATGACAATAGTGCCCAAATAAAACCTTTTCATCTCCCTATCCCCCTGTAATGAATGTATGAATTCGCATACTTCAATATTCATAACATCAACAAGAGGGTGTACGGCTTTAGCTCAAAAAAAGAGGAGAGACTTAAAAGCCTCCCCCAAAATGTATGTCAAAAATGCTAAATTTGAAGGTAGTTATAAATTATTATCAAAGCGTCCGCTCTTTTTAATTCATCTTTCGGTCCGAAGTATTCTCCGTAACCGTTCACAATCTTAAGTCCCTTTGCTATAACCACATACCCGATTAATTCCGGATTAATTTCATCCTTATCCTTGAAGGTACAGTTGAAAATGCCACTAATATCTGCCACTTTATCATAACCTAATGCCCTTATAACAAACTTCACGCTTTCTTCTCTTGTCAAATAAGCTTCCGGATTCTTTTCGCCCTCTTTTACAATTCCCTGCCTTATAAGCGATTTATAGAGGTTTTCGGTTTCCTCGTCGCTGCTTAAGGCACTCTTTCCATAGTACTGATATCCGTTTAGAACTTGGGAAATAAGAAGCAGGAAATCCTTTTGCTTTATTTTCTCATCGGGCTTTAACTCAGGGCCTTCCAATCCAACACCAATCTCCGCCAACAATTCAATCTGCTTTTTGGCATAGTGGTCTGAAATATCGGTATATTCCAAAGCTTTCTTTTCCTTGTAGGGTTTTCCGTCATTGTCTAAAATGGCTCCCGTATTTGCATCAAATCTTACCGGTTTATCGTCATTAAGAGCATATACAAGCTTTGCTTCCGTTTTCTTATCCGCGCTCTCAGCTGATTTTTCGAGATATACAACATCATTTTCATTAACAATAATATACTGAAGTTCCAAACCTATTTCCTTAAATAATATTTCATAGATCTTTTCAAGTTCAACAGCATTTTTTACCGAAGGAAATTCTACATCGTACCATTCCAAACTGTAACTTTGAATTTTACCCGTTACGGCATCAAATCCCACTCTAATGCCGTTATCCGGGAAAGGAACTCCATCGACCATTCTAATGTAGCTAAATTCATAATATGTAGGCTGTTCGTTCTCAGGATATGCTATCTCCTCATCAGCGGGTTTATTATATTCAGTCTCTTTAAATTTTTCCGGTTGAATCTCCTTTATAAATTCTTCAACAGCTTTCTTTGAAGCTTCCTTGTCAAACTTCGCCTTGTCTTCTTCTCTGTCCCGGTTAATATGAAAGCTTAGTATTTCACCGGTTTTCGCATTCATGGTAACATTTATACCGCAGTAGTTCTTGCCGCTTTCGTCTATGTCTTTTAAAAAGTAAAAATTCCAATTGTAATTGGTTTTAACTGTCCAGTCTTTGAAAAGACTTGCACTCTCAACGGTGAATGTATCGTCAAGTCCCAATACCTTAAATTCCCTGGCTATCTTTTCCGCCTCTTTCTGAGTCAAGAGTCCTGAAACTTCTTCCACTGCCGCCATTTCCTCAGGTGTAAGAGCCACATCTCCAGCACCTGCCCAAGCATCGGAAAAAGCTGCCCCTTTCTTCATCGCTTCATTGTAAGTCAGGTATATGCTTGATCCCGGTTTAATTCTCTCCCCTGTGACAGCATCAATATAGTATCTCGAACTGTATACAGGTGTGTATGCGGCATATACCCTAACGCCGTCCTTCTCGGCTACTGCATTGTATGTAAGTCTCACACCAAGATTTTTAATATATGCCTCCTGTGCTTCTTTAAGGCTTAAGATTTTTTCGTCGGAAGGAAAACTTACGTCCTTGTTCCATGATTTGTTATAGCTTATCAGTTCGCCGGTATGTTTGTCTATTCCCAGCGAAATTTTATTGGACGGAACTACAATCCCGTTATATGTTCTTACATATGTAAAATAATATGCCTGGTCATAAATTGATATGCCCTGATTATCCTCCATAAATTCCAAACTATCCAATATACCCGGATTAATCTTTTCAATAGCTTCCTCAGCCTTGGCTTTTGCCTCACTCCTGCTTATCTTCGGAAGCTTTGAATTATCCCGGTCCGTATACTTGTAACAATTGTAGTTTAAGATATCCCCTGTGCTGTCCACAGTAACGGAAACACTTGTACCTTCATCACCCTTTGTTGGATACCACTCCAGCATCCATATCATAATGTCTCCCATAGTTCTGGCAGCATAAGAAAATTCGCTGCTTTCTTCAGGAATCACAAACAACTGCTTTACTCTTTTGATTGCATCTTCAAGTCCGGCATTATCTTTGGCAAATCCAACCCCGGACAGAGTCACGGATACAATCATAACCAGTGCTACAGCCAGCACCAATTTGCTTTTCATATTTATTCACTCCTTGTTTTTTTATAATAATCCTACTTATTAGACTGATTATCATTCCCAAAAGTTCCTTCGGTTTTAAAAAAAATTCAATTTTTCATTTACTTTTCTTTAACCAATTCCAATACCACAATCTCAGGCCGGGCAAAAAACCTTATGGGAATGCCTGAAGTACCCACTCCATTGCTGACATAAACCCGGGTGTACTTGGTATCCGCCACACCTGTCCTGTATTTTTGGCCGTAAATCGAAGGAATATAGGGGGCCCACAGGCCAAAAAGCGTAACCTGTCCACCATGGGTATGACCGCTTAATACAATATCTATCTTGTAATTTCGAATGGTTTCCGCATAATCGGGGTCGTGCGACAGCAAAATGACAAAGTCATCTTCGCCGACATCTTCAAGATACGACTCTATCGGATATAAATAGCGGTTAAAGTAGCCAACTCCGCACACCTTTATCCTGCCGCTGCCATAAGTAATCCATTGGGCTGCATTATCAAGAAGGGTTATTCCCGCTTCTTTCATGCTTTGCCTTACAAGTTCTCCATTACGATAATAATCGTGGTTTCCCAGAACCCCAAACCTTCCTAAGGGAGCTTCAAGATGGCTTAGTTCTTCAAAACAGGGTTTTATATACTCCCTGCTTTTTTCCACATAGTCTCCCCCGACAAAAATAATGTCCGGGTTAAGACTATTGACCTTTTCCACCATATTCCTGACCCTTTCCCTGGAAAAATACGGGCCATGGTGAATATCCGAAGCAAAAACTATTCTCTTTCCGTCAAAGGAATCCGGAATGTCGGAGTCCTTCACCTTTATGTACGTTACCTTTATCCAATATGGCTCTACAAACATATATGCCATTATCAAAATACAGCTTGATAATATTGACAATAAAACCTTCCGTTTTTTCTTCATTTTTGTGCATTCCCCTGCCGTAACCGATGCTTTAACGTATCTTCCTAATTATATCACAAAATACATGAGTTTAATAAAATGCATGTCATAATTTCTAAAGTTCATAATTAATTCATATAAATTCTATGAATAAAAAATAAGGAGAAATACCATGTATGCGTTTGTGACAATAAAGCGTTCAATACTTATATGCGTCGTTTTTGCGGTATCAATTTGTGCTCTAAGTATAACTCTATACAATGCCTCACCGTTTTTGCCAAGCATAGCTATTAATGAAGAGCACATAATTATGCTCGATGAAATTTTCAAAATCAGAAATAAAGCCTTCCTGGATAAAGATTTGGAGCTGATAGAGACACTCTACAACAAAAATACAAAGCTTGGTACGTGGGCATTCGAGCACCAGGAAAAAAAGATGAGATACCTTCACACCTGGGCTGACAAACAAGCCATAAAATTTACCGATATAAAAACCAAAATTAAAATCCGTCAGGTAAAAGAAAGGGGCTCCGGTTATTCGATCAATTTCATAGCTTCTACAGAGTACAGTTACACCTACGAAGACCAGCCTGAAATCGCCAATTCTTTCAGAATCGGCACCTACCATTCCTTAACTCTGGATAATATTGACGGCAAGTGGCTCATTTCAAAGGAATGGTATACCGACCCCTTTGCAGATTCTTTAAACACCGACAATATAAAAGTGGATGAATTTAAACAATACTTGCTAAACTCCAATGCCAGAGATTTCTCCAAGCTCAACAAAAGGCGCCTTGGCGCGGTGGAATATGCCGACCGCTACTGTGGCGCCGCTTCCGATGAACAATATGGCTATGCTTACAATAAAAAATACAAAGACTACAACCCTTTGGGGGGAGACTGCGCAAACTTCGCTTCCCAAATTCTCTACGAAGGAGGCAAATTCAAGCAGACCGGCGCATGGAGGTATGAAAAAGACGGAAGTAAAGCATGGGTCAACGCCCATGCCTTCAACAGCTACATGCTTTACAGCGGCAGAGGCTCATTAATTGCAAAAGGTACTTACAACCAGGTTTTCAAAGCCTCCTTTAAACTACTGCCGGGGGACTATATAGCCTACGAAAAAAAGGGAAAAGTAGTCCATATATCCGTTGTAACCGGTGCCGACTCAAAGGGTTATTCCCTTGTCAGCTGTCACAATACCGACAGGCACAGAGTGCCTTGGGATTTAGGGTGGAGTGACAAAGGTATTAAATTCTGGCTGGTCAGAGTAAATTATTAAAATGCCGCACTAATCACTACATCCATATATTGCTCAGCTGCTTTTTCGAGCCGAAGAAATTTACTCTGCCATAATTTTCCACAACCTTCTTACCCTCTTCCCCTTTAAGGTACACAATATCACCGGGGCTTACATACCTGTTCCAGTATTTTTTAAACACCAATGCCTTGTCCTTGTGATTAAACAGGGACGGAAGCGGATGATAGCATACCAGCTGAGGATTTGACTTGTTAAGTCCCCATCCGATCATGCAATTCAGCCTCTCAAAATTGCCCTCCGGCATTTTTTCCTCGTACCTTTGCACCGCATATCTCTGGTCCTCTATCGGTGCCAGTATATCTGCCAAAGCTGCGGCAAATGTCTGAGAGTCCTCCTTTGATGCCTCAAGATAAACCCTAAGGCTTCCATCCGCCCTTTCAGTGACAGTTATCTTTTTTTCATATAAATCACGGCTTATAAATCCGCATTCCTTCAAAGCGTAAAACAAACATTTCGATATGTCGGTTATGCAATCAATGGCGGGACGCCCCATAAAAAGCTCGTTTCCATATTTCCAAAAACCTCTTATATCCGTAACGGACTTAACTCCCATAAGCACCCCTGCCGCAACAACCGGAAGAGCGCCAAAAGGCCCAAGAGTCATGCCTGCCGCCGCC
Source organism: Acetivibrio sp. (assembly GCF_035371925.1). Classification (NCBI taxonomy): domain Bacteria; kingdom Bacillati; phylum Bacillota; class Clostridia; order Acetivibrionales; family Acetivibrionaceae; genus Acetivibrio; species Acetivibrio sp. The sequence continues at coordinate 5,562 of NZ_DAORXT010000113.1, forward strand.
ATCATAATTGCCCCGATGCTTCCTATGCCGCACACTACTCCCAACTTAAGCTTTCTTCCCAAGGTACCGAACTCTTTTTTCATAAGTCCTGCGGTCTTGATTTTAGATGGCTTTGACATCCTTAGCTCACAGCAGCCCACCTCAATATTCGAAAAGGGTTCGCCTATTTTCCAAGCTTTATAGACTGTTTCCCGTTCCCTCAGCTTTTTTAACATTCTTGCGTTAATGCTCTGTATGCCTTCCTGCATTATTTTTGACTCACTAAAGGACAGTGCCGCATCCACATGGTCAATTCCCTGCTGAATTCTTCCATCCTCACATATTCCGTAAAACTGCTTGTGTTTTTTCATAAGCCTTTCAAGGTCGTTATAACCCCTTTCAAGTCCCGGGGCAATGCATACCACATCCCAGTTGTTCGCCAGTTTCTGAGGCTCTTTTTCGTTCTTTCGGATGCTTCTTCCCCTCAACTGGTTGACCGAAGCAAAGGTTGTGGCAGTGGACAAGTCGATTAATGTATTTAGGGCAATGCTGTCCCATCCTTCACTGAAAAGTCCCCTTGTACCTATCAAGCACTTTGTGACACCTTGTTCTAAGAGGTATGTGGTAAACAGCACCGCTGTTTTTGAATTCCAATCCCTGCCCGAGCCACAGATGGCACAAAACAGTCCTTCAACTCCCGGCTGTACTTCAAGCTTTACATCCAAGGAATTTTCTTTTGCCCACTTGGTCCCGATCTCCACATACTGATTTGATATATCGTCATCACAGAGCAGATTCTTCGCTGTTACCATTATGGGGTTGAGCTTGTCGATTTCAGGGTCTGCCGCCAGCTCCTTCAATACGCTTACGGCTCCTCCGCTCTCCTCGTCCAGCACATTTTCAACCTTCTTCAACGACAAAGCATTGGATATCTCAAAGTCTGTAATGACAGCCACCCTGAGTTTGTCTCCCATGCTGAGCATTTCCTCTTTTATAATATCCTTTACAGCCAAAAGCTTGTTTTTGCTGTAAGCCAGAACGCGGTCAACGGGAGAATTGTGATTTCGTATTCCTCTTTCCGTAAGAATAAAACCAAGACTTCTTAACGCCAGCTTTATATCTTCATACAATACTTTATCTTCCTCGCTGTCGCTCACCTTGAGCTTGTGGAGGGCAAAATCCTCAATAAGATAGCACCAATCCTCCACCGTCATTTCATTATACATGTCTTCGGTTATCGTTATATCCCAGGGAAGCTTGCAGTCGTTTTTTACAAGGTATTTAACACCTGCCGCGGCAAAACCCGGTCGTGAATTAATAAACTTCGTCCAATCCTGCTTTCCGCCGGATACGAGCTTTCTTTCAACAATCCTTTCCTCTATCCAGTTGTAAAAATCGCATCCCTTTTTATCGAATTTCTCGATTAGTTTTTTATACCGCTCATGGGTGTCTTGTATGAATTTAAGCTCTTCTTGGGTCGGTATACAGAAATAAACCAAATCCTGATAGGGTGAGAGCATACCATCCTTTACTACTGCAGGAGTAGGAAGCTGAAAATCTATCTCTCCCAAAAGCGCAGTATAACATTCATAGCTTTCCCCTTCATCGCTTGAAGGCGGAGTTGCAGTAAGCCCGATAATATTCGTTGCCTCAATCTCCTTTATTATCTCCCTCATTACGACCGCCCAGTAATTCTTCAGGTGATGGCATTCGTCAAACACAACGGTCTTAACGCCCATTTCCTTAAGCTTTTTTATAAGCTCCCTCGTGTTGGGATGAAGAATTTTTAGAAAATCTCCGCCAGATTTTTCAAAAACGCTGTTTCGAAGCTTCTTTGTGTATTTGGAAAGCTCCTTGTTGTATTCGGCAAGATTCTTTTCCTTCATCTTGTGTATCCTGTCCAAAGCCTCTTCTTTGGCTATTCCCAAAGACTCGCTTATGGTTTCGGCCCACATGTTCTCGGACACATTTCTATAAGAATCGGTGTCATTGTCCGGTATACTGAGCACCTGATATGTAAATACATTAATAGGCTTTAAGGAGTTGGGATTTGACCCTATTATATCATCCTTGTTAATATTCGAATCCCCAGGTATGAAAAGGTCAAATTTGTCAACCCACTGTCCCTGAATGGCCGTATTGGGGCATATAATCACCGCCGGAGACTTGAGTCTTATGACGCACTCTAATCCGACAATGGTCTTGCCCGCTCCCGGAGGCGCCACCACATGAAAATGCAAAGGACCGTTTTTACTCTTTAGCTGTTCATTTTTAAAGCTCTGGAGAATCATTTCCTGATGTTTTCTGAACGGATATTTAAACTTTAATACGTCAAATTGCGCATTGCTCATTTTCCCTCACCCACCCCGTAACATAATTAAAACGTAAAATAATTATATGATATTGATACATTTCTTTCAAGTTTTTGTGAAATTCTTTGATTGTTTTGTACAGGATGGAAAAAAACAAAAATAAATAAGAGGACTAAGTAATTAATCCCCTCATTTTATGATATTGACATGATTTTTATGATATTGGTACGATTAATCAGTAATACCGAATCTCTTCTTGAACTTGTCAACACGTCCGCCGGTATCTACAAGCTTCTGCTTTCCTGTGAAGAAAGGATGGCAGCTTGAACAAATTTCAACGTTGATTTTCTCCTTTGTAGAACCAGTCTCAAAAGTCGCTCCGCAAGCGCATTTTATAACTGTCTGCTGGTATTTTGGATGAATACCTTCTTTCATCTTTTTCACCTTCTTTCATAAGCCTTTTGGGAAAATGCATTTCCGACGCATTTTCATAACTTATTTTAATTCTGAGCCGAAATAGTTTTCAAAACGCAAACATTATTTTAACACAGATATTGATGATACGCAAGAATTATTTTTCAACAAATGCAACATTTAAATTGCAAGTTTAATTGCCTTACAAAATCTTACAGAACCCTGTTTTAAG